>DQCH01000139.1:0-8026 GCA_003545155.1 Candidatus Acetothermia bacterium | reverse complement strand
GGGACCACAGTAGGCAATCCTGCTTCCCAGGATGGCGATATCCGTGTGCTCAATGATCTCGCCCGAGCAGACGTTCACCCAGCGACCATCACGAATGACCAGATCGGCAGGCCGGCGCCCCATCACAAGGGCAACCAGTTCACGCGTTATATCGTGTCGAGGTGTTCTTCTACTCATGTGATACTAAAAAGGGCGGCCGCCCTCTTTTGAGGGAGCCGCCCGGACTTCATGCTTTCTCTACGGTTCACCCGGCCATGGGCCGACGACCCCGTCGACTGCCCACTCCATGGTGGTCAGCTCGGCAACTGACATCCGTGAACCGACCGGGACACGCAGGTTTCCTTCGCGGTCTGTAATCGGTCCGCTAAACGGGTCAAAGATCATTGATGGGTCGGTCATCTGCGTCAGTCGCGCCATCACAAGGTCGTAGACGCTGATCGTCCCGAGGACTGGGTCGTCAACGGTGACTGCTTTCAGTGCATCCTCGTAGTCGGGGTTAATCAGCATCCCTGGCTTGGCACCCATCTCCACCGCCTCTTCCCGCAGCAGCCACCAGTAATCGAGGTTCTCCAGGTTGTGAGCGGTGTACACGCCAGCGTATACCTTGGCCAGGCAGTCGAGGTAGATCGCCTCCCAGTGGACCAGCTGCCCGGAGACGCAGTACTCAGGGCTGAACTGGTACATCGGAGAATAGTGGCCAAAGCTGGGCAACTCATGCTCGGCGGCTACCTGGACCACGGTAGGCGAATCCTCAGTGAAGGCAAAAGCGTCACAGCCTTCAGCGACCAAGGCTTCGGCGGCCTCTTTGGCAGCAGTGGGATCGTACCATGCCTCGATCCAGCGCACATGCACCTCTGCCTCTGGGTTAACCTCTCGGGCACCAATCGTGTACGCACCGATGTGTCGCTTCAACTCGGGAATGGGGAATGCGCCCACGTAAGCGATCTTGTTCGTTTTGGTGAGCGCGCCGGCGATAAGGCCGTTTAGGTAGTAAATCTGGTAGAAGTCAGCCATGTAGGTCATCTCGTTCGGCACACGCAAGAATCCGGAGCAATGCCCAAAGATCCTGTCCGGATAGCGCTGTGCGGCAGCGAAAGTGCCATCGATGAAGCCAAAACTGGTCGTAAATACGACGTCGCAGTTCTCGTTTTGAATCAGCTTGTCGATGTAGCCCTCCACCTCTCCCTCAGGGACACTCTCGATGTAAACCGTCTCGAGCCAAGGGAATATATCCTCGCAGATCAATCGCGCGGTGTTATGCGCATGGCTCCACCCGTAGTCTCCGATCGGCCCCACATAGATGAACCCTGCCTTGAGCGGTTCACCAGGGACGTACTCTTTGGCTACTGTCAGTGCACTCAGGCCAAAGATGAGAGCCAACGCTACAACCCCTATTAGAGCGACTTTTGTCTTCATCTTTCCCTCCTTTTGATTTCTTTGTCGATTTTGGAGATTTTTTTGGTTCCCTCCCACCTCCTTTTTACTTAAGTTTATCCTTCACCCCTCGTATAGGGCAAGGTCAGGGCAGCTGGTGCCCCCATCCTCTTTTGTAGTGTCCCACGCGATACAGCGATCAGGACAACAATCGCAAACGCATACGGCATCGCCCTTAACAGTTCGGGAGATACCCACGGCTGCAGGCGGAATGATAGATGGTACAGAGCAGCGAACAGATAGGCTCCCAGCATGCCGATAGCCGGATTCCAAAAGGCAAATATCGTCAGCGCAATGACGATCCATCCCATCCCTGCTGTCATTCCTTCGGTCCATGCAGGACGATAGGCAACCGATAGATAACCACCGGCTACCCCGGCTAGAATCCCTCCCACGACGACGCACAGGTAGCGCACCCGACCGACGTTTATTCCCAAGGAATCAGCGGTGGCTGGGTTCTCCCCTACCGAACGAATGGTAATGCCGATTCTGGTCCGATACAGGATGTACCAAAGCAACGGGACCAAAAGGATGGTCAGATAAACGATCATGTTCTGTCCATCAAACAGGATCGGTCCCAAAACAGGGATATCTGAGAGAACAGGAACCGTGATCTTCCCTAAAGGAGCAGGAAGAGGTTTGCCCTCCCAGCCACGGCCCAGCACTCCCGATAAGCCGAGGCCGAGCATCGTTAGGGCAAGGCCGGAGACAACCTGATTTGCCTTCAATGTGATGCTGGCGAATGCATGGATCAGTGAGAAGGCACCACCAACAACGGCCGCTGTTAGTATCCCAAGCCAGGGGTTGCCCGTGGTATAGGCTATTGCAAAGGCGGAGTAGGCACCCATGATCATCATTCCCTCGATGCCCAAATTGAGCACGCCGGAGCGTTCGGCGTAGATCTCACCGAGTGTCCCCAAAAGAAGCGGCGTTCCATAAGCAAGCGTACGGCTAAACGTTGCGATGACCCATGTTTCCCAACCCATCATCGCCTCCCAAACGAAAAGGATATCCTGTAGTGCATGAGAAGTTCGCTTCCAATGAGGAAGAATAATATCAGTCCGTTAAACAAATTTATCAGTTGAAATGGAAGTCCCAACGACACCTTGATAACGTCTCCTCCAGCCATGATGACCCCGAACAGAAGCGAGGTCACAATCACCGCCAGGGGATTTCGCCGTGCCAACCAGGCGACGATGATCGCAGTGTACCCATAGCCCATGGAGATTTGGGTCGCGCTTCGCAGCATACCATGAATCCCTGCCATTTCTCCTACCCCGGCCAGCCCCGCCAATCCTCCGGAGATGAACATCACAAGGAGCGTTGTCTTGAGGTGGCTTATCCCAGCGAAGCGCGCTGCATCGGGGTTTTCCCCCACCACCCTGATTTCAAATCCTTGGCGAATGCGGGTGATCAGGATGTAAGCCGCAACAGCGAGAACAAGACCCAAAACGAGCGTTGGCCAATGAATGCGGGTCCCAGGAATAAGCGGCAACATCGCTGCGCTCGGGAACTTATCAGTATAAGCGAACCCGCGCATCTGTGTCCCTTTCCAAGGGCCGTGGATGAGCCACTCAACGAGGTAGATGGCGATATAGTTCATCATCAGAGTGGTAATGACGTCGTTTATTCCCAGCCGCGCCTTCAACGCAGCGGGAATTAGTCCCCAGAGGGCACCCGCTAAAAAGCCAGCGATGAACATCGCTGGGAGGAGCAGGACATCGGGTAGGCCGGAGAACAGGGCTACCCCGGCTGCGGCCACTGCTCCTAAAAGAAGCTGCCCCTCAGCACCGATGTTCCAGAACAGGGCACGAAAGGCGATAGTTAGCCCTACCCCACAGAGCAGAAGCGGGATTGCTCGACGCACGGTCTCGGCAAGGCCGAGCTTGCTTCCCAGTGCACCTTTCACGATGAGTTGGTAAGCACGAATGGCAGAGACACCATAGGCTTGGAAGAAGATCCCCGCAACTACCAGAGCGGCGAGGATGGCGAGGATCGATACGGTGAAGATCGTCCTCCCCGATGGGACCGGCCTTCGCTCGATCTTAAGCCACTTCGGTGCTCGCAACTTCGACCTCTTCCTTCCGTTCTCCGGCCATCATCAACCCTATCTCATCTATCTTCGCCCCTTCGGCATCGACGATTCCCATCACCTCGCCACTGAACATGACCAGGATCCGATCGGAGAGCGCCATGACCTCTTCCAGATCCTCAGAGATCAGGAGGATCGCCGCTCCCTGATCCCGCTGTTTCAAGAGTACCTGCCTTACCTGTTCGGTTGCTCCCACATCAAGGCCGTAAGTTGGATGGGCAGCGACGATCAGACGCGGGTTGCCCAAAAGCTCGCGTGCCAAAACCATCCGTTGTATATTGCCGCCGGAGAGGAGTTTGGCTGCGGTATTATCGCTCGGGGCGGCGATCTGATAGTCGGCCATTGCCCGCTGCGCGTTCGCCTCGGCCTTCTTGTAGTTGAGGAAGACCCCCCGGGAGAAGGGCGGATGGCGGTAGTCCTTTAAGATCAGGTTCTCGCGGACACTCATGTTGGGGACTATCCCCATCTTGATCCGCTCCGCGGGAACATGGGCAACACCAAGGTCGGCGATCTCCCGCGCGGAGCGGTTGGTAATCGCCTTCCCCAATAGAATGACTCTTCCCTTCGTCGCCCGGCGCAGGCCGGTGAGCACCTCAGCAAGCTCCGCTTGACCGTTTCCCGACACGCCGGCCACACTAAGGATCTCACCACCGTAGATGTCAAACGATACATTGCGCAGTGCCTGAAGTCCCCGATCGCTTAACGCGTGCAAGCCATTGACCTCTAACAGCTTTTCACCCCGCTGTAGGGGACTTTTCTCAAGCCGGAATATCACCTCCCTGCCGACCATCAGCCTAGCCAAGGAGGGTTTGTCCGTCTGCGAGGTGGGAAGTGTGGCCACAAGCTTCCCCTGACGCAGCACGGTCACCCTGTCACTCACCTGCATCACCTCGTCCAGCTTGTGAGTGATAAAGATGATGGTAAGCCCGTCATCGACCAGCGTGCGAAGCGTAGCGAACAACTGATCAACTTCCTGGGGGGTGAGCACACTGGTTGGCTCATCCATGATCAGAATGTCAGCTTCGCGGTAGAGCGCCTTTAGGATCTCCACCCGCTGTCGCTGACCGACTGAAAGCTGCCAGACCTTCGTCTGCGGGTCGACTTGTAGACCATATTCTTGAGCGATCTTTTCGATCTTCTTACGCGTTTTACGGAGGTTAAGGAAAAGGCCAGTCCCCTCATCCAATCCGAGGATGATATTCTCCTCCACCGATAGCGTGGGAACGAGGCGAAAGTGCTGGTGAACCATCCCAATATGGTGAGTGAGCGCGGCCCGCGGTGAGGAAATCTGAATCGGCTTACCGTTTAAGAGAATCTCGCCTGCGTCGGGCTGGTACAACCCATACAGGACACGCATCAGAGTCGTCTTACCTGCGCCGTTTTCTCCAAGCAGGCAGTGAATCTCACCGCGCTTTATATCGAGGGCGATTCCGTCGTTGGCCAGAACGCCGGGGAACCGCTTGACGATCCCTTTAAGCTGTACAACATAATCCGCTGGAGTAGCCAGAGTCACTCCTTTGATCCGATGTGGTCCCCGATGCGGTTATTCTATTGAGTTTATTATTGTAAAAACGAAGCACGAAACTGTCAAACGGAATATAACTATTAAGGAGGCTATCGTCAAGCGATCAGTACCCTTTGTAAGTTCGCCTACAGGTACGATCGCTCCGTGAAGAGGGTGCTCTTGCTAGGGAACAGTCGATTGGCTATAGTGGCCGGCAAGGCAAAGAGTCAGGAGGTGCTATGAAAAAACTTATCGAAGGGATAAGAATCTGGGATGGGGCCGATAGCCTGATCGAGGACGGAGCAATCCTGATCGACGGAAATACAATCGAGACGGTCCTTACACGTGAGGCGCTCTCTTCCTATGAGTTACCTCCCTCAGTCGAGCGGATCGACGGAGTGAGGAAGCTCGCCATTCCAGGGCTCATCAACGCTCATACCCACCTCTACAGCAGCCTCGCCCGCGGGATGGCGCTTCCCGGTTATTCGCCACAGACGTTCACCCAGATCCTGGAACAGTTGTGGTGGCGGCTGGATAAGGCCCTGGACGCAGAAACGGTCCGTGTAAGCGCCCTTGTAGGAGCGATGGAAGCGGCCCGCTGTGGGGTAACAACACTGATCGACCATCATGCAAGNNNAGGTAGGGTTGCGCGGCGCGTTCTGCTACGAGGTCTCCGACCGCGACGGAGCAAAGATCAGCGACCAAGGGATCACCGAGAATCTCGACTTTCTCACTACAAAGGACTCTCAGGATTCGTTGAGCACCGGGCTTTTCGGATTGCACGCCTCATTCACCCTCTGTGATGACACCCTCGACAAAGTTGCCCGAAACCTCCCCAATGACGCAGGGGTGCACATCCACGTTGCCGAAGGACCTGAGGACGAAACGCAGTGCGTAGCAGAGCATGGCCTCCGCATCGTTGAACGGCTGGAGGGATTCGGTCTACTACGCCCCACCTCGGTCCTCGCCCACTGCCTACACTTAAACGATAAGGAGAAGGACCTGGTTGCAAAACGAGAAGCGATGGTAGTTCACAATCCGCGCTCAAACATGAACAACGCGGTCGGAGTATTCGACATGGCTGGTTTCCTCGATCGCGGGATTACCGTTGGCTTGGGGACAGACGGCCTTGGGGCGAACATGCTAAGCGAGCTGTTCACCGCTGCGCTCTTGCAGAAGGCGAGCAGCCGTGATCCTCTTGTCGCCCCGTTCTCCGCCCTTAATAGGCTTCTCTTCTATAACAACCCCCTCGTTGTCGAGCGATTGTTTGGAATCAAGCTCGGACGGATCGTACCCGGGTACCCAGCCGACATCGTCTTGCTCGACTATCAACCGCCGACACCGCTATCCGCCGAGACCATCCTTGGGCACCTGCTGTTCGGGATCTCAGTCCACACACTGCGGGTCTCAGATCTCTTCGTCGCTGGGCGACCGATATTAAGGGACGGACGGTTCCTTGACCTCGACGAAGAAGGGATCTACGCTCATGCTCGGGAACAAGCAGCAAAGCTATGGGAAAGAGCAGCGTGAAATCGGTCGTAGCTACGCAGGAAGCGCACGCCGATCTGTTTCGATTTCGTGCTTGAGTTCTGCTATAAGGAAACCATGACAAGAGATGGAGGCGTAAGGGACAATATGGCAGTGAATCTGGCATTTCCCTGCTTTCTTGGCTTCCTCATGAATTTTATAAGGAGGCCAGGAAACCATGAAAGAGAGAGAAACGGTGCGATGTGCCTACAAAATTAATCTTTTCCTGGCGTTCTCGTAGTTTTTATATTGTCTACAGCGACGAGAACCAACCTTTGCCGCGGCAGGATACTACGGCGCTGCTAAGGAGGATAAGGCATGTCTGACGCAATGAGGGTTCAATCGTTCTCCGAGCTGCTGGGTTCAATCCTGCAGGAGTACGAGCACAACGAGAGTATCTTCGGGATTCATCGCTCCCTGTTCTACGTGCCGAAGAATGAAAGCCCGTACGCGACGGAGATGTTCGGTAGCCACCTCGCTACCCCCATCGGTCCGGCAGCGGGGCCGCACACGCAGCTAGCAAGGAACATCATCTGTGCCTGGCTCTCCGGTGGTCGGTTCATTGAACTAAAGACCGTTCAGATCATGGACGAGCTAGAGATTCCTCGACCGTGTATTGACATGGAAGATGAGGGCTATAACGTCGAGTGGTCCCAGGAACTCAAATTGGATCAGTCTTTGAACGAGTATGTACATGCCTGGGTTTTGATCCACGTCCTGCGACGGCTGCTTGGCTTTGAGGGTGAGGTCCCCTTTGGCACCATCTTCAACATGAGCATCGGTTACGACCTTAAAGGGATCAAGAGCCCACCCATGACCCGGTTCATGGACCGATTGGACGATGCGTCTGCAAAGATCAATGAGATCAAAATGATCCTTAAACGACAATTCCCTCAGTTTGCCGATATCAAGATCCCGCCCCGGCTCACAAACAGCGTCACACTCTCCACCATGCACGGCTGTCCACCGGACGAGATCGAGCAGATTGCCCGCTATCTGTTGGAAGAAAGAGGGCTTAACACCCTTGTCAAACTGAATCCCACCCTGCTCGGCAAAGAAACGGTGATGCGCATCCTCCATGACGACCTCGAATTCACCGAGATTCAGATCCCCGATGCCGTGTTCGCGAACGATTTGCAGTACGACCGAGCAGTGGAATTGATCAAGACACTTAAAAGAACGGCCGCGAAGCGCGGCCTTTACTTCGGGGCCAAGCTGAGCAACACCCTGGCGATGGCAAACAACAAGGAGACGCTACCCGGCAAGGAGATGTACATGTCGGGGCGTGCCCTCTACCCGATTACGATGACTCTGTTTGACAAGATCATGCGCCAGTTCAATGGCGACCTAAATGTGTCTTACGCGGGTGGCGCGGACGCGCTCAACGTAACTACTCTCCTGGTGGCCGGCGCCCACCCGGTGACGACCGTCTCTGACCTGCTCAAACCGGGAGGCTATTCCAGGCTCCT
>DQCH01000097.1 GCA_003545155.1 Candidatus Acetothermia bacterium | reverse complement strand
AAAACGAGGTGAGATAATGGCAGCAAAGATACGGTTAAAGAGAGTGGGAAGGAAAGGGCAACCTTCGTATCGGGTAGTGGTTCTCGATGGGCGCAAGCCGCGCGACGCTAAAGTAGTGGCCGACCTCGGGTATTACGATCCAAAGACCAACCCGGCAACCTTTGCGATCGACAACGAGGCTACCCTTAAGTGGTTACTTAACGGAGCGAAGGCGACGCCGGCCGCTCGCGACATCCTCTCTAAGGCTGGCGTGATGGCCGCTCTTAACGAGGCGCGGTTAAAGAAAGCTTAAAGGAGATTAAGTGCTCTACCGTCTCTGCTTCTTTCTCATCCGTTCGCTGGTTGATGCTCCCGACGCGGTGCGAATCGATCGGATCGAGACCGAGCGGGTGGATATCTTCTTCCTTCACGTGGGCAAAGAGGACCGGGGGAGGATCCTGGGAAAGAAGGGGAGAACGGTGGGAGCTCTGCGGACGTTCTTGGAGGGGGTTGCCGCCCGCCTCGATCGAGAGGTTGTTGTCGAGCTCATCGATTAGGACACGATGCGATTTGATATCCTGACAATCTTCCCGGAGTCTCTCTCCGGATTCTTCTCAATAGGTATCCTTGGGCAGGCCCAAGCGAAGGGCTTGATCGAGGTGCATCTTCACGATCTGCGCGAATTCACCGACGATCCACATCGAATCGTTGATGACCGTCCCTACGGCGGTGGTCCGGGGATGGTGATGAAGGTGGAGCCGTTCGTGCGCGGAATTGAAGCGATATCAGGGGTCAGGCCTTCTTTTTTGAATTGCACCCACGAGGATCCTGGAGTACCGCACCCCGGTGCAACGCAAAAAAGAAGGCCTGACCCCGAACATATGGGCGAGAACGTACGGGTGATCCTCCTCTCCTCGCAAGGGCGGCTCTTCCGACAGGACGATGCAATCCGCTTCTCAAAGCTTGACGGGCTGATCCTTTTGTGCGGTCGTTACCAAGGGGTGGACGAGAGGGTCCTCGCGTTCGCCGATGAGGAAATCTCGATCGGCGACTACGTGCTCTCCGGCGGGGAGGTGGCCGCCGCGGTGATCGTCGAGGCGACCTCGCGCATGATCCCTGGGATCGTGGGGCGGTTCGAGTCGGTTAAAGAGGATTCTTTCTACGCCAAGGAGTGCCTTGGCCCACCGCAGTACACACGCCCCCCGCTCTTCCGCGGTCACTGCGTCCCAGAGGTTCTCCTATCCGGAGACCACTTAAAGATCGAGGCCTTCCGTGAGAGAAAGGCCTGGGAGAAAACAACGCGTAACCGTCCCGATCTTCTCGGGGTCGATCTTGACAAGGAAAACGCTGATGGGTAACCTGTACATCGGCCTTTTGCACTTTCCGATGATAAACCGCTGTGGTGAGATCGTGGCCACGGCGACGACATCGGTGGATGTGCATGATATTGCCCGCAGCGCCTGTACATACGGGGTAGCACGTTACTTTGTGGTGACGCCGCTTACAACGCAACAGAAGATAGTTTGGCGAATACGCGGGTTCTGGACCGAAGGGGAGCAGGTGGTGGAGGAGAGTCGTCGAGGTGAGGCGCTCGAGCTTGTCTTTGTCGCCGGTGATTTGGAGGAGACAATAGATTGGATCCGCGAGACGGAGGGGGGCTCACCACTACTAGTCGCTACCTCGGCGCGGCGGCAGGGGAAGCAGTGTATTACTTGTGCTAAGTTGAAAGAGAGATTGTTAAATGAGGGAGGGCCGGTATACATCCTGTTTGGAACAGGGTGGGGAATGGCCGACGAGTTGATCGATGTCTGCGACGTTATCCTGCCACCGATCATGGTGGAAAGTGACTTCAATCACCTATCGGTGCGGGCGGCAGTGGCGATCGTCCTCGACCGCGTGGTAGGAGAGCGTTAGGAGGAGATAATGGACGACATCTTAAAAGCTGTGGAAAAAGAATACCTAAAGGAGAAAAGGGAGGAGTTCTCCCCTGGGGACATCGTCAAGGTGCACGAGCGGGTCTCCGAGGGGTCAAAGGAGCGGATCCAGATCTTCGAGGGGATCGTCCTTAAGCGGAGCGGAGCCGGTACGCGGGAGATGGTGGCCGTGCGCAAGGTCTCCTCCGGGATCGGGGTGGAGAAGACCTATCCCGTCCATTCCCCCAAGATCGAGGCCATTGAGCTAGTAAGGTCCCACCGTACCCGCCAGGCGAAACCCTATTTCCTCCGCCGCCTGCGGCGTATCCGCTAGATGAAAAGGTTCCTCACGGTTAAGGTAACCCAGAGAAAGACTCAAGAGATGAGTCTCTCGCCAAGCCGCAGAGACGCAAAGAATGATAACCAAGAATTCTTGGCAAGGGAACGCAAAGAATGACGGAAAACGAGATAGGAAAGATTGTTGTAGACACCGCGGTGTCGGTCCACCGAGATCTCGGCCCTGGTTTACTGGAAACGGTCTATGAGGTGGTGTTAGCATATATGCTGAGCCAACGTGGCTTGGTAGTGGAGCGTTAGGTTCCCGTTCCCATCGAATATTGTGGAATTAGGTTCGACGAGGGTTTCCGAGCGGACATAATCATCGAGAACAAGGTCATCCTGGAGCTCAAGTCGGTACAGACGGTGAGCAATGCCCATAAGAAGCAGCTGCTTACGTACCTGCGTCTGACTGGACTCAAGCTTGGGTATTTGCTTAATTTTGGTGAGGCCCTCATGAAGGACGGAATCACACGAACGGTGAACAAGCTGGATGAAGATCAGTAATCCTTAGCGTCTTTGCGAGAGAAAAAGCTTGGCCTCTC
>DQCH01000050.1 GCA_003545155.1 Candidatus Acetothermia bacterium | reverse complement strand
GATACCAGCCACGAGGCGGTGGCAGGCGTCGCACACGCTTGTGCCCATCGAGAGCACCGCGGCGTTCAAGAATACGGCCAATGGTTCGGACTACCGGCGGTTTTTTGACGCCTCGAATAACGAGTTCTCGGTAGATTGCCTCAGCGCCATACTCGCCTAGATCGCTGAGTTCCTTAAGTTCGCGCCGGATGGCTAACACAAGGTCCTCCAATTCACGCGAAGTTCGATTTGCGGGCACTCCTGGACTACAAGGCTTGTCCGCCAAGTCGACACGGTCAAGCCGCTTGTCCCCGGCGCGTCGAACCCAGAGCTGCACAGTACCAAGAGCAACTTGAAACTTCCGTGCAACCTCGCGCATTGGAACGCCGTGGCGCACCGCCATAACCATCTGTCGTCGGCGCTTTTCAGCGCTTGTTTTTTGGCCATCGCGTTCTCCTTGACTGGCGGTTTACCACCATAATATACAAGTACAGGTGACCAGGAAGCGCTGTCATCTGGGTGACTAGGAAGTGCTGTCATGTGGCCGGTAAATTGTGAATCGTAAATGGCTTGGGAAAAGTGATGAGTAATGAGTAACGGGAGAATGCGGAATTAAAGGATTTGGGGATTATGGAAACAACGGTTACGAGTGATGGGTGAGAAACAGTTCTAAGTTCTACGTACAGGGTCCAAAGTCCGGAATCGAACGTTGAGGGTCGCCGTTGTTATACAAATCTTCACATCTTGCTTGCTGTCACCAAGACCCAGGTGGTAAACTAAACTCCTCTTTAGGAAAGTAGGAGCGGGGCATGATGTTTCTCTGGCGTGAGGAAGGAGGTTGAGATGCCCGCAAAAGTGGAAGAACTAGCTGAGAAGCTAGCAAGAGAACTGGGGGCTTCCAAAGAGAGTATCCTGGAGCAGGGACTCCAGACCTTCTTGGAAAAGAAATTACGGGAAATTAAGGTGGAAATATTTCAGATTGCCACGCGATATCATGTTGCTTCTGCGGCAGAGATGGAAGGACAGTATCGGAATGGGACCTTGGAAGAAGCGGAAAGTTGGCGGGACCTCCAGCGATTAGATCACCTGGAGTATAAACGAGATCAACTTTCTCGTCTCCTTGAGGGAATGGGATGAGGCTCGTCGATGTTGAAAAGCTCAAAGGCATTGCAGAGGTTGAATTCGACGAGGTTGTGTTCGATGTCGAAGTTACAGATACCAATGAATTACGAATCACTCTGCGTGAGAATAGTTTCATCGAGGTTTGGTTTTCGCTAAAGTTGGAAGGTAGATATAGTTTTCACTGGGGACGGAAAGCGATTGATGGAACTATCTACCGTCACGACAATGCTCCTCACAAACGCTGGCGGCATATTAGCACCTTTCCCAAGCATTTTCACAACGGCTCGGAAACGGGTGAGGACTGCAAAGAAAGCCACATCAGCGATCAACCTGAGGAGGCCCTGCGAGAGTTCCTCGAGTTTGTCAGAAAGAAGCTCGCTGATTAGCTAGGTAGTTTCCAGTAAAAAAGGCGGCGGGCTGGTTTTTTGGGGGATCGTGAATCGTAAATGGGCAATGAGTTCAACGGTCGCAAGCTGATGGCTGAAAGCTTCCCGAGTATGCGAGTGTGGACAATCCAGCCGGTGGAGCTCTTGGTCCGATTAGAAGCAGAGCGAGTTCTATATGTCGATCCGCCTTGTGTCCCTCGGGAATTCCGTCACGCCTACGACTGGATGTGTGCTCAGATGGAGCGACGCATCCTTGGCTACCGAGGTCATTACCCGTGGTGGGGCTGGCATATTTCCCCTCCCGATCTGCGGCAGTCGGGTCACCTGCCGCGGGGCACCCGTGGGGTACGCCTTGAACTGGAGCTCGAGCCGGCCGAGGTGCTGCTCTCCGATTTCGACGCCTGGCACCTCGTCCTGAACCGCGGCTACCTGGCCTTCAGTGAGGAAGAGGATGAGGTATGGTATCGGCGTTTTGAGGCGGCCGTCCCCGACCGGTGGGCCTGGCCCTTGCCGGAATCGTGGCACTCAGGCCTCCTCACTAGTTGGGAGCGGATATTCGATCTGGAAGCTTTGGCCGCCTCAGACTATTGGGACGGGGAGCATTACATCCAAGCTATCTTTGAGACCCTGCGACTGGCTGACGTGCGTAAGCGCACGCCCTTTGTGGCCCGCTAATTGCAGATAATCAAGTTACTGATTCATTGAGGCCAACTCGTAGGGCCCGTCCAATTGTTCTCCCATCGTTTGGCTGAATGCGCGAACATAGTCGGCAATCCGTTCCAGCGTCAGCTTATCTTCCAGGATTATTAGAATCCCAGACCCCGTCATCAGCTCTGTGGGCGATGGGACTGGGTGTTAAATGAGCTCTACGATTATCTGAGGTTCTACACTTCTTTCAACCGGCCTGCCTGTTGCAGACAGGTGATGAAGCTGATCGAGAAGACGTGGATCGGGAGCAAGGTGAAGAAGAGAAGAGTTGCCTCATCAATAATAGGCTCATGTGGCCCGTTGATGGATTTGAAAGGCTTAGGTGAGGGAGTGAAAGATCTCTTTTGGGACGGACATTCGGTGGAGCGTCGCTGTAGCGAGGCTTCCCAGTACTTTCTAGGAATTGCCAAACGGGCTAAGTGGTGGTCCATGCTCGATGGGTACTACATCGCCACCCGCTATCCGAACTCCTGGCCGGGAAGCATCCCCGCCCGAGTCTACAACCGCGACGCCGCTGAAGGTGCGCTCAAGCTCGCGGAGGAACTCGTCTCCTTTGCAAAAGATCGGGTGGGCAGGAAGCCTGCGAGGAAGGAGTAACTTCACACATCCCGCTTGCTAAACCCAAGCTTATTCGAAAGGCTCCACCGGTTTTGTAGATATCGATCCTAAAGTCCTGAACGTCGATCGATGCTATTAACGCCACCACCAAGGAGCTTCTAGCCCAGCTAATCGTGGAGCACGTGAGGGATAAACCTTTACTTGCTTAGGCTTGCTAATACTATTCCCGATGGTAAAATGGTCTTCAAGGACGGTGACCGATGGTGCTCAAGACCTATGCGGCTAAGCTTGAAGAACGACAGATCGAAGCCTTACGTAAGCTCTCTAAGGGAACAAAGATACCTCAGGCAGAGCTCCTGCGTCAGGCGGTCGATCTCTTGCTGGAACGGTGGCGAAGTGAACAGGAGCGGCTGGAGTTCTTGAAGCGAGTGGATGAGGATCTAGAGGAGGATCGTGAAGCGATGGAGCGCCTTGCTCAATTGTGAGATATCTTACAACTAACCAAGTGTTGCTGATCCATGAGCGCATCTTGGATAAGTTCGGTGGAGCGGGAGGGCTCCGCGACTGGGGATTGCTCGACTCCGCGGTTAATCGGCTTCGAGCCACCTTCGATGGGGAGGATCTTTATCCTGATATCTTCACCAAGGCGGTAGCCTTAGGCCACTTTCTGGTTCTCAAGCATCCCTTTGCGGACGGCAATAAACGGACCGCTTGGGAAACGATGAAACGTTTCCTTGCAGAGAACGATATTCGACTGAAGGTTGCGAGGGGAGAAATCGTTGACTTGACGCTCCGAATCGAGGATAAAAGCCTTGGGGTTGAGCATATCGCCTCGTGGTTCAAGGATCACTCAAGCTGAAATGGAAATGCTGGGTATGCTAGAAGGAGGATGGGAGGAGCAAATGAAGATTCCACTTGCAAAACCGGATATCACCGCGCGGGAGATCGAGGCAGTCGTTGGGATTTTGAGAACGCCGCAGCTCAGCCTTGGGCCTAAGCTGGAGGAGTTCGAAAAGAAGCTCGCGGAATACGCGGGCGTAAATCATGCTGTAGCGACCAACAGCGGCACCAGCGCACTTCATTTGATCATCCGTGCGTTGGGGATCGGACCGGGGGACGAGGTGATCACCACACCGTTCAGCTTCATCGCCTCGGCAAACTGCATCCTTTTTGAAGGGGCCAAGCCAATCTTTGTGGACATCGATCGAAAGACCCTCAACATCGATCCCGAACGGATCAAGGGAGCAATTACTTCCAAGACGAAGGCGATCCTGGGGGTGGACGTCTTCGGTCATCCGGCCGATTGGCTAGCGCTTGAGAAGATAGCACAAGAACATGGCCTTTTATTGATTGAGGATTCCGCTGAGGCTTTGGGATCGGAACTTGCTGGTCGCCGCTGCGGCTCGTTTGGAAAGGCCGCTGTCTTCGGCTTTTACCCCAATAAGCAAATCACCACTGGCGAGGGTGGTATGGTTGTAACTGACGATTCCCAGGTTGCGGCCCTTTGCCACAGCATGACGAACCAGGGGCGTGGGGAGGGCAGTGAGTGGCTGGAGCATGTGCGCCTCGGTTATAACTACCGCATGGACGAGATGTCAGCCGCATTGGGACTAGCACAGCTTTCCCGGATTGAGGAGATCATTGCCGCCCGCGCCCAGGTGGCCAAGTGGTACACAAAGGCTTTTCAGCAGATCGAGGGAGTTGAGCCTCCATATATGGCAGCAGACATCAAGATGAGCTGGTTTGTATACGTTGTTCGTCTGAACGAAGCGTTCACTCAAAAGGACCGCGATCGCATTTTAAATGGCCTCAAACAGCGAGGAATTGGATGTCGCAACTACTTTGCGCCGATTCACCTGCAACCGTTTTACAAAGAAACACTAGGGACAAAAAAAGGGGATTTTCCAATCACGGAAGCGGTTTCCTGGCGGACGATCGCATTACCGTTCTACAACCGACTTAAAAAGGAACAGGTCGGGATCGTCGTAGACGTACTAAGCGATCTCATAAACCAGGGATAAGGAAAGCTATGCGACGTAAGCTGGTCTTATGGAGCCTGCAACAAGGAATCTGGAGAAGGGCCGCTTTCCTCTTGGCCGACACGGTATTAATCGCGCTTTCACTTTATCTTGCGTTCTTGCTACGATTCGATGCGCATATTCCCTCGCACTTCCTTGACATGTTCTTCTTGACGTTGCCGCTGGCCTTAGCTCTAAAGATCCCCCTTTTGGTGTTGTTCCGCATGTACCGCTTCAGTTGGGCTTATGTGGGCATGGAAGAGCTCTACAACACGGGCCTGGCCTGTGCTGTTGGATCACTTGCTTTTGCTGCTGTCCTCTTCTTGCTTCGCCATTGGCCAGCAGTTTCCGGTATGCCACGCTCCGTTCTAGGGATAGATTTTGCCTTTACATTGATCGGCCTCGGCGGCATTAGACTTTCCAAGCGGGCCGTTCGACATGCCTTCACACGTACGCGTGGTAGTCAGGGAAATGGGGGACGACGAACGCTCATCGTTGGAGCGGGCGAGGCAGGAGAGCAGCTTGTGCGAGGGATCCTGCGTGAGAAGAAGACCGGGTTCTGGCCCGTGGGGTTTGTGGACGATGATCCCGTGAAGAAGGGGCTCCTGATCCATGGGGTACAGGTTCTCGGCCCCAAGGAACGATTAGCGGATTTCATTCGCACAAAACAGGTGGAAGCGGTGATCATCGCCATGCCGTCGGCACCTTCCCGCACTATTCGCACCACAGTAGACCTTGCCCGCAAAGGTGGGGTTCAAGAGATCAAGATCATTCCGTTCTTCAGCGAACTGTACACCGGGGAGATTAAGGTCTCCGAGATTCGCGAGGTGCAGCCTGAGGATCTCTTAGGGCGGGAACAAATTTCCATCGACACACAAGCAATAGAGCATTTTCTTCGTGGTAAGACGGTGTTGATCACTGGAGCGGCCGGTTCCATTGGCTCTGAGCTCTGTCGACAGGCCCTGCGCTTTGGATCAGCACAGCTCTTTGCTCTTGATATCGATGAGACCGGGCTGTTTAACCTGGAACAAGAACTTCAGAGACGCTTTCCCGGACACAAAGCGCAGATTCTCGTGGGGGATGTACGTGATCGGGAGAGGATCGCCGCTATC
>DQCH01000104.1 GCA_003545155.1 Candidatus Acetothermia bacterium | reverse complement strand
GTCCAGCATATTTGGAGAGCCAGGCGTGAGGTCGAGGTAGTTATAGTGGAGATCCACTTCGTCCCCCGGGCCCAACCCGGCATTGTCGAGGAGCGCCTGGATGTTGACGATCTGGTTCTCGTACAGGTAGAGCTTCGTGAGATTGGTCAAGCCGAATAGCGTGCTGATGTCGACGATCTGGTTGACGTTCAGACCGAGTGTCGTGAGGTTGGTCAAATTCGATAGCGCGCTAGTATCGACGATCTGGTTGACACCCAGGTAGAGTGTCGTAAGGTTGGCCAAGCCGGATAGCGGGTTGATGTCGATGATCTGGTTGCCGGTCAGGATGAGCGTCGTGAGGTTGGTCAAGCCCGATAACGGGCTGATATCGACGATCTCGTTGCTACCCAGCCAGAGCTCCGTGAGGTTGGTCAAGCCCGATAGCGGGCTGATGTCGACGATCTGGTTGACGTTTAGACCGAGCTCCGTGAGATCAACGCAGTGCTGAATTCCTTCGAGATTGACGATACCCCAACCGCTGGCATCGAGTTCCGTTAGCCCGATCAAGTCGGTATCGTGGATGTCTCCCAATAGTTTCGGGATCGCCCAGCAGATGGCTGCCTCAAGGCCTGGATCAGGGAAGTTGACGACACCGGCAGAAGCAGGGACCGAAACCATGGTAACAAGAACGCCGAGTACTAGGGCCAGTCCAATTGCAGTCAAGCTCCCGCCACTCATGCCTCTCAAGCGATTTCTTCGCTTCATCATGGGACAGTATAGGATGATGGAATGAGAAATACAAACCAAAGACTCCGTTCGCTCAGGAAGTCTCGGCCTGCCACGCACAGTGATCGCTCAACGGGCACGTGGGACACTCGGGACGACGCGGATGGCAGAGTTCGCGGCCAAGCCGAATCAAGTGAAGGTGAAGCCTCGCCATAAACATGGGATCGCGAGGGAGGAGCGCGTTCATCCGCTCGTGAGGGTCATCCTTTGGCCCCACGAGTCCCAGGCGCCTCGTGACCCGCCGGATATGTGTATCGACAGGGAAATAGGGCTTTCCAAAGGAGAAAAGGAGAACGATCCCCGCCGTCTTTTCCCCCACCCCTGGGGAGGCGAGGAGCCATCTCATCGCCTCGTCAAGCGAACACTCAGCAAGGAAGGAAAGATCGAGCGATTCACGTTCTTGCGCGATCCGTTCGAGGACCTGTTTGATGCGGACCGCCTTCTGGCGGTGCAACCCTCCGATCCGGATTGCCTCGGCGATCGCTTCTACCGGAGCCTCCTTCACCTCATCGAGGTTTCCGAAGCGATCAAGGAGGGAGCGGTACGCGCGATCCTGGTTTGCGTCGTTGGTGTTCTGCGAGAGGATCGTCCCGATCAGAGTCGTAAGCGGATCGCTCCTTGAACGTGTGACCTCTCCGTAACGATCCTGGAGACGGTCTGCGATCCAGCGGATCTGTTCTTCAACGCCCATGAACGAGATGGTAGTAGTGCTCCCATGTCTCTGCAACTGGTTGTGGAATGCAAAGCTTGCTACAATCCGTACAAAGGGGAGGATCACGATGATCAAAGCAGAACATGAGTGCGAGTTGATGGTGAGGCTGAAGGACGGGGAGGAGTTGATCTCCTCCTTTAAGGAACTCTCTCTCGATTCCGGCGTTCTCCTAAACGGTGTTGGGATGCTGCGCGATCTCGAACTCGGCTACTGGAATGGTTCAAGCTACGAGGTGAAAAGGATCACCGAGCCGGTGGAGCTCTTATCTTTACAAGGAAACTTCGCACGCAAGGATGAAGAGCGGATCGTTCACTGTCACGCCGCGGTCGCGCAGCACGGTGGAGCCACCCTCGGTGGGCATGTGATCAAGGCAACGGTACACAACACCGCAGAGATCTTCATCTATAAGCTTGCTGGAATAACTCTCGAACGAAAGATGGAAGAAACCGGGCTTGCCGGGCTCTATCCCCGTTAACTAAAACGCGCCTCTCCTCGCAGGCCGTTTAAAAAGTCTCGCCCGCTCATTCGAGGTCGCGACTCTCGCTGAACCTCGAGAATCTCAATCAATTCATCTTTTGTCCCCACAAGAAGGCGTCCGGTCTCTCGCAGGGTGATCTCTCCGGAAAGCGTGTCGCCGCAGCCGACCTTAGTGATGGCGGTGCGATGAACCTTCACCCGCTCATTCCCCAGGTAAGCGAACGCACTGGGCCAAGGGTTCAACCCGCGCACCTGGTCATGAATTTCCTGTGCACTTTTACCCCAGTCGATCCGTCCATCCTTACGCGTCAACTTCGGCGCAAGCGAGGCCGCTTCCTCTTCCTGCAAAGTCGGCTTAAGGGTTCCGTTCTCGATCCCGGCAAGGGTATCGAGGATGACCTTGGCTCCAAGGGTGGCAAGACGGTCGTGCAACTCCCCTGCGGTTTCGTCCTTCCCGATAGCGAGTACCCTTTTTATAAGGATCTTGCCGGTGTCCATTCCTTCATCGATCAGGAAGGTGGTGATCCCGGTCTTCTCCTCACCACGGATGATCGCCCAGTTGATCGGCGCCGCACCGCGGAAGCGCGGAAGGAGGGAGGCGTGGATGTTGATCGTCCCGCATGAAGGAAGCGAGAAGACCGCCTGCCGCAGAATCTGCCCGTAGGAGGCGACAATGATCGCCTCGGGATCAGCTTTCCGCAGTAGTTCCAGCCCCTCATCGTCGTTGATTCGTTCCGGCTGAGCAATCGACAGTCCAAGCCGAGCAGCCTCCACCTTCACTGCCGGTGACTTCAGCTCGCGCTTTCTTCCCGCTGGCCGGTCCGGTTGGGTGATCACGAGAGCGACCTCGTGAACTTTTGCGAGGGCCGTCAAAGCGGGACAGGCAAACGCAGAGGTGCCGAGGAAGACGAGCCTCACTCGTCTTTCTCCTTCTGTTTACGGTGATATTCCTTGAGCAGGCTGCGCCGCCGTGCTGAGCTGAGGTAATCGATGAACAGAACACCGTTTAAGTGATCGATCTCGTGCTGTATCGCCCGAGCCATCAGCCCCTCGCCCTCGATATCGACCGGCTTCTCATCGAGAGTGATCCCACGAAGGTGCGTCCGCAGCTTGCGGTTAACCTCCGCGTTGACTCCAGGGATGCTCAAGCACCCCTCCACGGTCTCTTCGAACTCTTGCGAGGTCTCGATGATCTCGGGGTTTAACAAAATATGAAACTCTCCGTTAAGGTCAAGGACGATGATCCGCTTGGAGACGCCTATCTGAGGGGCGGCGAGCCCGATCCCATTGGCACGGATCATAGCTTCCACCATCTTCTCAGCGATTCGTTTCGCCTCAGCGTCGATCTTCGTTAGTGGATCGGCAACACGGCGGAGAACCGAATCTCCATAAGTCCTGATTCCTATCGACATTCCCCTTGCCTCCGGAAGCATCTAATTATATAGTAACCCTCGGTATGCCACAAGAGAACGAGGATATGACGATCCGGATTGAGAAGGTTCTCAAGCTCGAACGCGCGCGCGGCTGCAAAGACGACGCGGTCACATGCGGACTGGAGAAGTTCATCCAGCGCAACCTTCCCAATGCCCTGCCGCTCGTTGTGGGCTATAGCCAGAAAGGCCGCTTCGATCGACAGCGTGCTGTCTCACACCTCCTTAGGTACGTAGCGGGTGGGGCGAAGTTGAAATCAAAGGTGTCCGATCCAAGGGATCTCCTCCGGCCGGTGAGTCAGGCAAGGGGCATCGGCGCCAAGCGCGCAGCGCTGTTAGAGAAGATAGGAATCGCCACGATCGAGGACCTCCTCACATATCTTCCGCGTCGCCTTGAGGACCGCTCGCGGTTCGAGCGCATCGGGAGACTGAAGCAAGGAGAAGAGGTCTGCGTGCGCGCCGAGATTCTGGCCGTTGATCAGATCCGTATCAGCCAACGGATGAACGTAGTCAAGGCGGCTTTAGGAGACGGAACTGGCTTCCTCTACGCCGTATGGTTCAACCAGCCTTGGCTCGCCAATCAGCTCCACCGCGGAAACGAGATCGACCTCTTCGGGAAGGTGGAGCGGAACTACGGTGAGTTGCAGATGCGTTCGCCCGTGTGGGAGCCGGCCGGAGAGGGGATGGAGACAGGGAGACTCGTTCCGATCTATCCGGCCACGGAAGGGGCGAGCGACCGCTTCTTGAGAACCCTGATCGCTCGAAACTTGGAGACCTACGGCGGCTCATTCTACGAGGCCCTCCCTGACCACATTCGGAATGAGCACGGCTTGCTCGCCAAGCGCGACGCTGTCCGCGCGCTTCACTTTCCCGTAGACTCGGAGGCGTTCGAAGGGGCCCGCCGCAGTCTCGCCTTTGAGGAACTCTTCCTCCTTCAACTTGGCATGGCACGAACGGCACGCACAGGGAAGGGAAGATCTCACGCCGATTCCGGGAAGCTTGTCGATTCGTTCCTCACTCACCTTCCTTTCACCCTCACCTCCTCCCAGCATAGCGTCGCAAGGGAGATCCTCACCGACCTGCGCGCGCCCACGCGGATGATGCGCCTGCTAGAAGGGGACGTCGGATCCGGAAAGACGATAGTCGCCCTTATCGCTTCCCTGTATGCAATCGAGGCTGGTTACCAAGTGGCGTTCATGGTCCCCACCGAGATCCTTTCCGAGCAGCACGCCCTGCGGTTTCGAGCGCTCCTCGCTGACCTCCCGGTAAGGATGGCCCTCCTCACCAGCGAAGAGAAGGAAAAGGACAAAGTGAAAGAACAGTTGGCAGGTGGAGAGATCGACCTTCTCATCGGCACGCATGCCCTCATCCAGGAGGATGTTTCATTCCGTGCTTTGGGGCTTGTCGTGATCGACGAACAGCAGCGCTTTGGCGTTGTGCAGCGCTCGTTGATCGAGGAAAAAGGGGAGATGGTTGACCTTCTGGTGATGAGTGCTACCCCAATTCCGCGCACGATTGCTCTCACCCTGTACGGGGAATTCGATGTCTCTCTAATCGAGGAGATGCCGCTGGGAAAGAAGAAGATCCGCACGGTGTGGATAGCGGAAAGCCGGCGGCCTGAAGTCTACGCGGAGGTTCGCCATCTCCTGGAAAAGGGAGGAAAAGGTTACATCGTCCTTCCACTCGTCGAAGAATCGGAGAAGTTAGACCTAAAGGCGGCGGTACAAGTCACCGAGGAGCTTTCTGCGGCCTTCTCGTGTTTCGGCGTAGGCTTGATCCATGGTCGGCTACCTGGGGAGGAGAGGAATCGGGTAATGGAGGCCTTCAGGGCGGGCGAGATCCGTCTTCTGGTAGCAACCACAGTAATCGAGGTAGGAATAGACGTCCTCGACGCTGACTTCATGGTAATTGAGCACGCCGAACGCTTCGGTCTGTCGCAGCTTCACCAGTTGCGCGGTCGCATCGGACGCTCCGGACAGCCCGCAACCTGCTTCGCCATCGCGGAGGCAAAAACCGACGAGTCGAAAAGGCGCCTCATAGCCTTTGCCACTCACCTCGACGGCTTTTCCATCGCCGAGGAGGACCTGTTAATCCGCGGCCCGGGCGATTTGCTGGGAACACAGCAGCACGGTTTCCTCAGCCGTCTGCGCGCGGTAGACATGATACGCGACCTTGATATAATGACCCAAGCACGGAAGGAGGCGCGGGTCCTTTACAGCGAAGGACCTCCCTCTACCCTCATGGCGGAGGTGGAGAGGCGCTTCGGCGAGATGCTCAAGTGGTTACACGTTTGAGAGCAGGAGGCTCAAAAAAAACGGGTCTTTCGCAAGATGGCTGA
>DQCH01000057.1:5471-5864 GCA_003545155.1 Candidatus Acetothermia bacterium | reverse complement strand
GGCGGACCTGGTGCAACGTGACTTCACGGCTACTCAGCCGAACCAGCTGTGGGTGGCAGATCTGACCTACGTGGC
Source organism: Candidatus Acetothermia bacterium (assembly GCA_003545155.1). Classification (GTDB taxonomy): domain Bacteria; phylum Bipolaricaulota; class Bipolaricaulia; order UBA7950; family UBA9294; genus UBA9294. Next base: position 5,789 of record DQCH01000057.1, on the reverse strand, counting down.
AACCTGGGCAGGCTTCGTGTACGTCGCGTTCATCATTGACGTGTTTTCGCGGGTGATTGTAGGCTGGCGTGTGTCGCGATCACTGCGCAGCGATCTTGCTCTCGATGCACTGGAGCAGGCTCTCTATGCTCGTCCCGATACAGAGCATCTCGTGCACCACAGCGACCGGGGTGTTCAGTACCTGTCCATCCGCTACACGGAACGCTTAACGGAAGCAGGCATCGAGCCGTCGGTGGGAAGTGTTGGAGACTCATACGACAACGCCCTTGCAGAAACGATCATCGGCTTGTACAAAACGAGGTGATCCACCAGCTGGGA
>DQCH01000057.1:620-5426 GCA_003545155.1 Candidatus Acetothermia bacterium | reverse complement strand
TGGTTCAACAACCGGCGGCTGCTTGAGCCGATCGGGAACATTCCACCAGTCGAGTTTGAAGAGTTATACTATCAGTGGCAGGAGGCTCCGGTCATGGTGGCCGGACTCACGTAATGAAGCCTCCGGAAAAGCCGGGGCGGTTCACAATCTGCTTCGGCGCAGTCATTCTCCCACCTAGCTACCGATCTTGAGGTCACAATCTGTGATCTCAAGATGAGGTGGTCGCAGATTGCAACAACCCTGCTCCTTTCTTCTCCAACAAATTCAGCCGTTAACTAAATGATCTTATCTCAATCGCATGGTGCGGGCAACTGAGGAGGGATGCGTACTCTTGCTGCAGTTCCCAGTCAATCCTCGGCGTCGGGCACGGGTCCCGACACTACGGGATCATGCTGTTTATATTGGCTAACATGCGGTTCTTGGCTTTGGGCTAGCCGATGTCGTTCCCAACTCAGCGCCTTGAAAAACGGATCGATGAACTCCCGCCACACCCCCCGTTTCGTTGTACTCGTGGAAGCGATAGACGTCGCGATTGCGTTCAAATCGCTCAATCAGCTTGAGGACTTCCTTAGGAGCGGGTATTTCTATCCTACCTTCTGGTTCTCCTCGCCATTGTGACTAATAGTCGATAATGTTTCAAATTCCTGGATGAATGAGGAAAACCGATCAAACAGTGAGAAGGGTTGTCGTGGCCATGTCCAAAATGTATAGTGCTCTTAAGGCATGTTCAGGCCAAACGGGCCATCCAGCCACCCTGGGTGGCCTTTTTACTTAGGAGGGTGCGATGTGGGTGAAGGCACTTGTTGTATCGGGGTACCTTGCGGTGCTTCTGGGTATTGGGTTCTGGGCCCGCAGACGGGCACGGCGCACAGCAGAGGATTACTTTGTCGCCTCGCGAAGCCTGCCACCGCTTGTCCTCTTCCTTACCATGGCGGCGACCAACTTCAGTGCGTTCACGGTCTTCGGGTTCTCCGGAGCGGGTTGGCGGATCGGGTATTCCTTCTATCCGATCATGGCCTTTGGCACAGGGTTCATGGCCCTTTCTTTCGCCTATATCGGCCAACCGGTCTGGCGACTGGGAAAGGAAAAAGGTCTTTTTACTCCACCGGAGCTGGTCTTTGATCGGTTCGCAAGTCCAACGCTTCGCCTGCTGTTTCTCGGGGTGATGGCCGCCTTTACTTTGCCCTATCTTGCCATGCAACCGATGGCGGCGGGATACGCGCTTGAGGAGCTCCTCGGCATCCCCTATTTCGGTGGGGCAATGCTGATCACCGTGGTCATGCTCGCCTACACCTTCTTCGGTGGGATGCGGGGGGTGGCGTGGACCGATGTCCTCCAAGGAGGGATGCTGCTCCTCCTTCTCATCGTTGCCATTGGTCTGATCGCGTCTCACTTCGGCGGGCTTCCCGCGGCGAACCAAACCGCGGCCTCTCGCTGGCCAGAGCTCTTTTCCCGGCCGGGGATGGGGGGAGCCTTCACGCCGGGGATATGGCTTGGGTACATGCTCCTTTGGTTTTTATGCGATCCGATGTTCCCCCAGCTCTTCCAGCGCTTCTACGCCGCTCGCGACGAGAAAGCGCTTCAAACGACCATGGCGCTCTACCCGCTGATCACCGGAGTGCTATTCCTTCTTCCGGTGACGATCGGGGTGATCGGACGCCTGGCCTTCCCCGAGCTTCCGATCGGGACCGCCTCGGATCGAATCCTACCCCTACTCCTTTCTCGCTACGCTCCGGCGGCACTTGAGGCACTGATCCTCACAGCGGCCCTCGCCGCGCTTATGTCGACGCTTGACTCGCAGCTTCTCACCCTCTCCTCGATGTTCACGCGGGATCTTGTCGAGCCGCTGGCCAAGCGGCAGAGTCCCCCTTGGGTGGGAAAGCTCTTTGTAGTGGGCCTCGCCTTAGCCGGCCTGGCGATCGCGTGGCGACCACCGGCGACCTTCCTTGAGATCGCCACCGAGACATTCACCGGCCTTGCGGTCCTTTTCCCCACCGTGGTGGGGGCTTTATACTGGAAGCGAGCCACGGCAAAGGGGGCGATCGCCTCGATCCTCGTGGGAGAGGGACTCGTTGCGGCCTATCACTTCAAGCTCGTTCCAAGCTTTGGGACGCTGCCCGTAGTTCCCATCGTCGTGGCGGCGACTCTAGTCCTTGTAGTAGTGAGCCTTCTCTCGCGGCCACACCCTCGCGCTGAACCTGCAAGGGGAAAATCGAAGGAGAATAAGGGAGGATGGAAGTGGTCTTTAGCCTTTATCCTCCTTTTTCTCCTCGGTAACGACTACTGGGCGTGGGGCGACGGGCGACTGGGCCCGCTTAACTTCCCGTGGTGGGTGTGGTACTTCCTCGGCCTGTGCACCCTTATGGCCCTCGCATTCTGGCGGTTTGCTCACACCCGCTCGGCTGCTGACTGATCCAGCCTACAGTGCCATCTCCTTTTTGAGCTGTCGCAGACGGCCCAAGGCAGCGCGAATGAGTGCCTGGCTCTTCGGCCGGTTAAGCCACAGGTTGGCTCCGGAGGGATGAGGAAGAGGAAGAAAAAGTCGTCCATCCTTCTCAAAGACCACGCCAATGAGATCGGCAAGCTTACCCCTGCCGAGGAAGTGATCTATCGCCACACGACCAACGGGAATGATCAACCCCGGCTGTACCAAGTCTAATTCGCACACGAGAAACGGCGCACACAGCTTGCGTTCCTCTGCTGTGGGGACACGATCCCCACGTGAGCGCCCCTTCCCCGGATAACACCTTGTGATCGCGGTTATGTACTGCATCGCGCGGAACTCCTCCTCCTCAAACCCTGCCTTCGCCAACCAGGAGAAGAGCCGCTTTCCCGCTGGACCACTGAATGGAAGCCCTGTCTCTTTTTCCCGCACGCCGGGTGCCTGTCCAACCACCATCACCGTTGCGGTAGCCGGGCCGGAGAAGATCGCGCCTGACGTGATCGGATAACCCGCCTTCAGGCACCGGCGGCAGTGACGCATCTCTTCATGTAGCTTGGCAAGGCTAGCCTCATCCATCACAGAAGTGACGCCTTCATCTTGGATAGGTCCCAACCCCGCCAGCGCTGATAGCCCGTTGTGTCAGCCCGGCCATGAGCGTAGTCCTTGTGCCACCCCGCGGGCACGGGAAGCTCCCGGTAAAGCTTTCGGCGCCATGCTTCGAGGAAGCGCCTCTTTTCGCCCATATAGTCCGCGGTACAGATGACATGGTTTTTTGTGCTGCCGTTTAACCGGTCCAGCCAGCGAATCCCTCCCTGGGAGCGCAACAGGTGGTGATCCAAGATGAGGGTGGGCACCTCTTTAGCTAGTTGACGCCCGTTCTCCCAAGCCCTCTGTTGGGCGCTCCTTGAGAGACGGTAAAGGTAGAGTGGTGGGCCCGACGCGATGACTATATCTGGTTTCCACTCGAGAATCTGCGCAATCGACCGGCGCTCCAGCAACTGGATGTCGGATGCGTGCACGAAGACGAAACCGTCCTCCTCGATGCGCGTCATCATCACCGTGCCTAGCGTGTTTCCCTCTTCCCCGTGTGGCATCGCCGTGGAAAAGCAAAAAGGACCTTCGCTTTTCCCCTCTGCCACGGGCAAGGAGGTTCCACAAGCTCTGCCGATCGCCTCCCTCCGCTGCCGCATGGCCCTAGAAAGGCCTTCCGAACCAGCCGCCCAAAAACGTGGTCCCTTCAACCCCTCGACCACTGAGCTCATCGGTAACTGATAGGGATTGGCATCGACCAACGGAACGTGATCTCCATGAAAGTGGGAGATGACGACATCGGTCGCATCCGCCAGTGCGGCGATGATCCTTTCCCGGATCATCGCTCCGACGGCCACCTGAAACGGATGGGGAAGCTGCCCATGGCGAAGATACCCAAGCGCGACTCCAGGGTCGATGAGTATCCTACGCTCCTTGGTTATCACCAGACAACAAAGCCCACGTACCCCGAGGGACTCGGTTCCTAAAATTTCAATGTGCATCGCGTTCTCTTAATGCTGTCAGTTTATTTCAACGCCTCCTGGCCTCGGAATCGACGGTAGGGGGAGAGGATTTGAAGGGTCTCCTGATCTTCGGAGGAGAGGGTCTCCTGCGTAACCATGCGGGCGAGAAGTTCGCCCAGACCTGGCCCGAGCATGAACCCCTGGCCGCACATCCCGATAGCCATGAGATAGCCCTTAACCTCCTCTGACCAGCCGACGAGCGGGGAGCCGTCGGGGCTCATCGGGTATAGGCCGCGCCAGGTGCGCCGCACGCGGATATTGGTGAGTCGCGGCATCAGCGCCACCATTCGTCTGGCCACCTGCGGCAGGAACACGCTTGTCTCGCGGCGGTCAAAACCGGGGATAGGAGGCTGAGGCGTGATGGAGAAGACGACCTGGCCGGTCGCAAGCTGGAAGAAGTAGTAATTGCCCGACCCAGGTGAAGGACGGATATCGACCACCATCGGACCGAGAAAGTGTGCCACCGGCTCGGTGATCCCTCCTTCGTGCGAGTCGGGGTTCACCGGATGGTCAAGCCCCACTAGCGCCCCGATCTTTCTCGCCCATGGCCCGGCCGCGTTCAATACAACTTTGGTGCCGTATTCGCCCTTTGTTGTCTTTACACCCTTTACACGTCCATTCTCAACCACGATCCCGGTAACGCGTTCGTGGTAGTGGAATGTCGCCCCAGTGCGCTTAGCCTCCTCGTAGAAGGCATGCCCAGCCAAAAGGGTCGAGCAGTGGCCGTCCTCGGGCGAGAAGGTGCCACCGATGAGCCCATTTTGATTCAGATCAGGGACGATTTTTAAAAAATCATCCTTGTCGTACCAA
>DQCH01000057.1:0-537 GCA_003545155.1 Candidatus Acetothermia bacterium | reverse complement strand
TAGGTCTCCTGCCAAGTGGAGACTATCTCTAACGAGCGCAGGCAGAGGCGGATCTTGGCCGGATCGGAGTGGGTAGCGCGGATGCCGCCGATAGCGGACTTGTTGGACCCCTGACCCTGACTCGCAAACTGATCGAGGACCAGCACGTTGACCCCTGCGTGCGCCATGCCCAGTGCAGCAGGTACACCGACGCTTCCCGCGCCGATGATGATGACTTCATAGTTAGTCATCGTCCTCCTCCTTTACTCCGGCGAAGATCCCAAGCGGCACTTCGACAAACAGTGGACGTTTCACGTTCTCCGTGACTTTGTCAACGGGAATCCCCTCCTCGCGGAAGAGGCGCTGGATCAACGCCGTGCAAGTCTTGCCACCACACGCGCCCATCCCGGCGCGCGTAACCGCCTTGATCTCATTCATATCCCGGCAGCCTTGGCGGATCAGTTCCCGGATTTCGCCCGCTGTCACCCGCTCACAACGGCAGACGATGGTATCATCACTCAGCCGCTTTAGCGCCTCGGGGAGCGGCTGCGAGACCGA
>DQCH01000016.1 GCA_003545155.1 Candidatus Acetothermia bacterium | reverse complement strand
CCGTAGACGCCTGGTAGCGTATTCCCACGGAATACAAGTGACTTCTCCCGCGCACCCGTAGCGACGAGCAGCACCTGCGGCTCGACCAGCGTATAGGTATCGCCACCACGCAGGATTCCTATCTTTTGATCGCTGAACACGGCCAGAGCCGTGCTGTTCAGCCAGACATCGATGTTACCCACATCGTGCACCTCGCGCTCCAGCAGCGTGGCGATGTCGATCCCTCGTGTTCCCGCGTGAACGGCATCGATCGAACCGAAGAAACGGTGGGTCTGAAGGACGAGCTTGCCTCCCAGCCGAGTTTTGTCGTCCACCAACAGTACCTTAATGCCCGATTTGGCCAGCTGGACCGCCGCTGACATCCCAGCTGGACCGCCGCCGATGATGAGGACAGGAACCGCGATAGTCCTTGTTTCATAAAGCGGTGAAACTTCCTCCACTTTGGGCAACTCCGGCAGACCATCGACCGATTCGACACGCATGCCCGGACGTACCTGTGTCATGCACGACTTCACAGGAACGCCATCAGCGAGCACCAGACACTGGGCACATTGTCCATTGGCACAGAAGATACCCTGCGGCGCGTTGTCTTTCGGGTGATGACCAAAGATCCGCACACCATTAGCAAAGAGCGCCGATGCGATCATCTCGCCTTGTTTGGCGACCAGTCTATGCCCGTTCCAATGGAACTCCACTTCCTCCCGCGGCTCGATTGGCAGAATTGGATGTTGCCTGATTCGATACTCTGTCATCTTCTCCTCTATCTATTACTAGGTATTACGTATTTAAACTATGAGATCTTCCTAGAGCTAACACGCATCTTGCTTTTGTGGAATGCTACTCATTGACATCCCGTTGCGTCAGATCAAATCCGGTCGGAAACGGATCATCATTGGTAAGCATAAGGGAGCCAATTCCCATTACGTATGCGGAGCCCGTCACCTCGGGAAGAATCCCGGGCGTATCTCCCACCTTGGTCTCGGCAATGATCCGCCCAATAAACTCCGTGTTTAAAATGCTTTGGTAGCGATACTCCTCACCCACTCCCAGTTTGCCCTGGGCATGAAGAAATGCCATCTTAGCGCACGTTCCTGTTCCACAGGGTGAGCGATCCACCTGTCCACCTCCAAAGACAACCACATTCCTTGGAGGGATGCTCTCCTCGTAGAACTCCACAAGATCAACTGTAAGAGGAACTCCGGTGGCCGGATGCTGGAAGGAATGATGTTGATTACTCCAATGCCTGATGGTCATCCCAAGCTCTACAATCTCGGGCAGATTGCGCCGCCTCAGCTTGATGTTTAGAGAGTTTGCCTCGACCAATGCAAATAGGTTTCCCCCGTAAGCGAGGTGGAGGGGTACCCCCTTCCATTTAAGGGTCCTAAGGAAAAAGGAGGGAACATTCTTAACGGTGACGGCGCACACCTCACCCTCCTCCCAACGGAGGTGACAGGTCACAAGGCCTGAAGGTGTGTCGAGGAGTACTGTCTCCTTGTTTATCTGACCAAGCGATGCCAGGGCTGTCACCGCTCCGATCGTGCCATGGCCGCACATCCTCAAGTACCCTTCGCCGTCGAGAAAAATCAGGCCGAAGTCCGCAGTGAGATCGGCCGGCGGTGTAACGATCGCCCCGAACATGTCGGGGTGGCCCCGCGGCTCCTTAAGGAGAAACCGCCGCAGGTCATCCGCGTGAGCCGTAAGCCATGTGCGTCGCTCCTCCATTGTCAGGCCAGGAATTGAAGAAAGACCACCGATGACAACGCGGGTCGGTTCACCGGCGGTGTGGGTATCCACAACCTGCACTAAGCGACGAACCTTCAACCTTCTTTTCCCTCCATCAATTTCTCCACGGGCACATAGTCGTGGGTGTATCCAAAGTAGCGGGGGCCGAAGGTCTGGATCCCTTTCTTTGTACGCATCCGGTCGTGCGCGGGGATAAGAACCACTGTTCCGCGGTAGCCGTAACGGACGATGTCTGTACGGATCGGCTCCCCAGTAACCGGATCAAGGATGCAGATCAGGTCGGGGGGCATACAACGCATTGCGCCGTCCACCTCCAGTGTCAACCACTCATTCTGGAAGCCGATCTTAGCAGTGTGTCCCTTGAAAGTGTCGATCCCCTCGATCAAGATCTCTCCTAACGAAAATCCTTTGGTCTTCTCCGCACCGAACTCCCGGTTGATGTCGACAATCTTTCCCTGGAAGGCACGATACCCTCCGGTGAGGTTGAGCATCTCAGCGATGGGGTCGAGATGTTTACGCCGCGCGGTGAATACACGCTTACCCAGCTCCCACGCCAGCGAGATAGATCGAAGGATCGCTGTATCCTTGAGCTGGCGCCCGGTCATCGGATACCCCGCAATCCAGGAGATTCCACCGTATGCCATCGCCGCACCACGGATGATATGTTCAGTGAGTAAAGCATCGTTGGCATCACAGATGGTGACATGCCCTTTTTCGTCGGCCGCCGCCGTGGGGGAGGGCGAGACGCCGTGGATATAAAACGATGTCATCTGGAGTTCCGGGAAGGCACGTCCCATGCCATCGGCGTCGACGACAGGAATCCCGACCGCTCCAGCTACCGCCATTGGCACCGGGGTATTCACGCCGCCAGCCTCGGGAGGAATCACCGCCTCGATCGGCTTCCCCATGTACCGCCGCAGTTTATCATAACACCAGAACAGCTCCTGCCCGTTTGGGGGCTTCTCGGTGAGGACCAGCGCCGCGCCGAGACAACCGGCGATCGTCGCCAGTGCCTCATCTGGCATCGCTTCAGGATCCACAAGGAGTATCTCCTTCCCCTGATCGACCACGTTGTACGCCCACAACAGACCGATCTCAGGATCCCCTCCGCCCCCCGTGGCCAGGATCGACGCACCCAAAGTAATCTCCGAAAGCGCCTGCTTATCGATCACTCGGAAGTCGTCGACTCCCCATTCGGACAGGATCTCTCTTACACTCAACACTCCCCCTTTTCAGACTAGATCGCGCGTTGCATTCGTCAACAGTTCGCAGCCACTGGTAGTTACGAGTACCATGTCCTCAACACGAGCTGCTCCCACCCCGGGGAGGTACACCCCCGGTTCCACAGTGACAACCATCCCGGGTTGGAGCACCGTATCCACCCCTTTATCCAAGATGGGCGCTTCGTGTACAGAGACCCCCACGCCATGCCCGGTAAGGTGAGGGAAGTAAACACCTAGGCCTTCGGCTTCCACAATCTCACGCGCTGCAGCGTCAACCTCAAAGGCGTGTACGCCGGGTCGGACAGCCCCAATCGCGGCCTGCTGGGCCTTCCACGCGATCTGAAAGACCCTCTTTTGTTCCTGCGAAATTTCTCCCACCGCGAAGGTGCGCGTGATGTCTGAACAGTACCCGTCACAGACCGCCCCCATGTCCAGAAGAACGAGCTCGCCCTCTTGCAACACCTTCTGCGAGGCTACCCGCTGTGGAAGCCACGCGTTCTCCCCGGACATCATGAACGGCTCAAACGAAGGCCCCTCAGCTCCCTCTTTCACCATGAGGTAACTTGTCCAGGAAGCCAGTTCTCCCTCGCGAACGCCAGGGCGGATCTCTTGCCGTACCTTATTCATCACTCGACTGGCCACATCGGCGGCACGGCGGATGCAAGCGATCTCCTCCTCAGACTTGATGATTCGCAACTGCGCAGTGAGCGCTCGCACATCCACGAACTCAACACCCACTCCAGCTATCTCCATCATGTACTCCATCTGAGCAAGGGTCAGAGTGTCCTTCTCCACCCCGATCCGCCTTAGAGTCCCGCGAAACAGAGGTGTGAGTGCTGCCAGGTAGTTCGGCGTATCCTCGGGGAAAGGGATTACCTGCTCAATCCAGCAGTCCCGCTTCGCTCGTTTGAGGTCTAATTGAGCAACGATGTAGGTGGGATCCCCATCGCGCGATACCGCCAGAATTGAGCTAACAACCCGGTTTAAGCGAAAGCCGGTGAAGTATCTGATATCATCGCGGTCAAACAGAAGAGCAAGGTCAAGGTCATACTTCCCCATCTTCGCCGCGAAGGCATCCACTCGTCCTGTGCAGTCCATCCCCTAGATGACCTCAGAAACAGCCTGTTCCAGCTCGGGATTGATCAGGTATACCTTCTTGGGAACGCGGGATTCGACGCTGGAATTGGCCTGACTAGCAAGTTCCAGGACCACCATCTTCTCGGAAAGGGTCGCGAGCAGTGATTCTATCTCCCCGTGGGGAATGTTCACCATCTCCTCCAGCCTCTGCCGTTCGATATAGGGAGTTTCAATGATAGTTCTAAGCACACTGCCGATGCGTGGATCGGATTCAACCAAGGCTTTTAAATCTACGCTCATCAGCACCTCCTCATCCGTTCAGTGTCTCGACCGGAACGTAGTCCAGGTCGTAGCCAAAGTGTCGCGGGCCGAACATCTCGATCCCCTTAGGGGTTCGCATCCGCTCATGCGCCGGGATAAGGACGATCGTCCCTCGGTAGCCATACTTCATGATGTCCGTGCGAATCGGTTCTCCTGTCTCTGAATCCAGGATCGCGATGAGGTCCGGCGGCAGACAGAGTACCTCCCCGTCAACACGCAGGTTGAGCCACTCATTTTGGAAGTCGAGAGAAGCGGTTTGTCCCTTATACTCGTCTATCCCTCCCATAATCACTTGCCCTAACGTAAATCCCTTATTGGTCTCAGAACCGAACTCCCGACGTATATCTACGATCTTACCGCGGAACACCCGGAAACCCTCCACATCGCGCTCTTTTTTGAGGCTTTTCAACAGTTCCGCAATCGGATCGAGATGCTCTTGTCGAGCGCACATCACCGCGTGACCGGCGGCCCAGGCAATGCTTTGAGAATTGAGGATCGAGGTCTCCCTCACCTGGCGCCCGGTCAACGGGTAGGTGGCAATCCAGGAAATGCCGCCGTAGGCCATCGCCACTCGACGGGCAAGGGTCTCTGCCAGCACGTCGTCATCGCCAGTGTCGATCACGGTGATGTTCTTCCGGTTGTCTACCGAAACAGTCGGGGACGAGTGCACTCCGTGGGTAACCCAAGAGGTCATCTGTAGCTCGGGAAAGGCGCGGTTCATCCCATCGACGTCTATCACTGGAACGCCGAGCTCTCCGGCTGCGGCATACGCCACCGGCGAGTTAACCCCCCCACACTCGATGGGGATAGTCGCCTGGATCGGCCGCTCCAGGTACTGCTCAAGACGACGTATCGCTAGGTTAAGTACGCCTCCACTTGGGGGCTTTTCTGTCAGCACAAGTGCGGCTCCCAAGCAGGCTGTACTGGCTGTCTGGATTTCATCAGGGATCTCCATCGGGTCCACCATGAGGATTTCCTTGCCTTCATCGAGCACTTTGTACGTCCACAGAAGCCCAATCTCTGGGTCTCCACCGCCACCGGTGGCAAGGATCGAAGCCCCCAGCGTGATCTCACTGATCGCTTTCTTGTCGATGACGCGGAAGTTCTTGGTGCCCCATTCCTGTAAGATATCGCGCGAACTTACTCTCTGCCCCTTCATCAAAGGATCTTCCCCTTCACGCGTATACGTACCTTCTCACGCTTTCCTGGCATATACGTGAACGGGATCTCTTCCACGTCGATGACCTCCACGGTCTCCCGGATGGCCCCTGCTGTCTTTGCGTTGTCCTTCGCCTGTTCCGTAACCCGCGCGATAGCGTTATCCCGATCTTCTTTTTCCAAATCGACCACACCTTCGGCGTACGCCCCGATCTCGGCGATGGTCGTGCCGACCGCCCCACCTACCTCGAAGTGGTCGGGACAGAGCACCTTGCTCACGCCGGCGATCCCTTCCTTGGGAACAACCATCGCGCCGCCGCCGATAAAGATCGCTGGTACCGGCTCGACAGTAGTCTTCATCTTGTCAATGGCCTCTTCAATGGTGGCTTTAACCGCGGCCCACGCGTTGTCGACCAATTTCCTTGGTAAGGCGTTGACCTTCTCAGGATGGGTGACAAAGTCAGTCTTGAACACCTCAAGCTTACGATCGAGCTTGCCTAAAGCCACTGCGGTGTCGTGCACTGTGAGCAGTGGCCCACCAAAGGATTTTCCCAAGCGCACCAAGTTGTACCCCACACTTTCCGGGCCTAAGGCACTCACCTTTTCTCCTTGGTGTTTGACGATCGTTCCGCCACCCAAGGCGATCGAGAGGAGGTCAGGGCAGCGGATGTTCGTTTTGACCCCGCCGATTGTCACCGTGATCGACGACTCGCGAGGGAACCCCTTCACAATGTAGGCCACGTCGGTGGAGGTTCCACCGATGTCGACCACCACACCATCCTCGATCCCGGAGAGATACACCGACCCCCGGACACTGGCCGCGGGTCCCGAAGCAACAGTGAAGATGGGGTAATCTACTGCATAGTCGACGGACATAACGCTCCCATCGTTCTGCACGATGAAGAGCGGCGCTTTGATCCCTCTCTCGCTCACCGCTGTCTTTAGCGAGTTGACCGCCCGCTGCATCACGGTGATCACCGAGGCGTTCAAAATGGCTGAGTTCTCCCGCTCAAGGAGCGAGATGGTCGCGATGCGGTGGGAGAGGGTAATGTGGATGTCATCCCCGAGGACCTCTTGCACAATCTCGGCCGCTTGTTCTTCGTGATCGGAGATGATAGGGGAGAAGACCCCGGTGACCGCCACCGAGTCTACCTTTCCCTTCATTTTACGACACGCCTCAGCGATCGCTTGTTTATCCAACGGGACGATATCTCGTCCATCGTACTCAGATCCACCACGAATCACATGTACCAGCTTCACCCCGCCGATCGCCTGCTTAAGGTCCTCCGGCCAACCGGTGAGGGGTGGGATCGCGGTGGTAGCAGGAGCCCCAAGACGGAAGATTCCCACCTTGTTCAAGTTTCGCCGTTCGATGAGAGCATTTGTCGTGTGCGTTGTGCCGAGTGAGACCATCGCCACCTCAGCAGGATTCACTCGAGATTTGTTCAATAGCGCATCCAATGCCTGTACGATCCCTGCGGTTACGTCCTGCGTGGTGAGGGACTTGGCCTTGACCACCACATCCTTCCCCCGCATGAGCACACCATCGGTGAAGGTACCGCCAACATCAAATCCAACGCGTAACTCTCCGGTCATCTTTCTCCTTCCTACCCCCAAAGCCCCGAGGTGCCGTACTGCTCCTCCAACTTCCAGCTTTCTATTTCGTCCTGTGGTGGCGATTGATAGCCGTAGACCTTGCTGTGCGACCAATCGAAACGGTCCCGCAACTCCACGAGGAATTCAGCGTATTTGAGAGGCGCGAGGACCGCGTCGATCACCGGAACTTGAAACTCCTCTTGTAGTTCCTTGTAGAAACCAAACTCGATAGTACACCCCAAGATGATGACCTCGGCTCCGTCCTTCCCCACCGCCTCTTTCGCTGCCGCCCGCATACGCCGCGCTGTCTCTTCTGGATCCTCTTGGAAGTCGTAGACACCCATGTCAAGCGACTTAAACGAGGCCAGTTGATCGGAGAATCCATATTTGACCACATTCTCGTGCATCTTTGGGATCCATTTCTTTCGTCCGACAAGGATAGAGAAGGTGTGTCCCAAGGTTGTGGCAATGTGCATCGCCGCCTCGGCAGGAGCTGTCACCACAAGTCGATCGGTGATCTCACGTGCCTCATACAACCCCGGGTCGTAAAAGCACCCGATCACCGCAGCGTCGTATCCATCGAGTTCCGCTTGACGCACAACATGCAGGGTATCGGCTAAGATCAATGCCTCATAGTAGTGATACTCCAGGTGCATCGGCCCTCGCTTGAGGGAAACTACGTCAAGCTCAGTCTCGGGCGCCTTGGCCGTCTCGAGAAATTCTTGGATGGGTTTATCGAACAGATCCGTACCCACCGGATCGATAAAAAGAATCTTGGACATGTAGTCACTCCTCTCCTTGACTCGTGGAAGCCGCGATCTTGGCTCCCTGAAACAGGTGACACCTGACAGTGTGTTCCTCTCCAACTTCCACCATCCCGGGATCGACCTGGGAGCATAGTTCCATCCCCTCAGGACATCGCAGGTGAAAACTGCACCCGGGCGGGACATTGACCGGACTGGGAATCTCTCCTCGAGAGAGGATCTTCTTGGGCTTGAGCATCTCCTCCTCGTCAGAGACAACTGGGATGGAGGAGAGCAGCATCTGAGTGTACGGATGCAACGGGTTCTGAAAGAACTCCGAAGTGCAAGCAACCTCACACATCTTGCCCAGGTACATAATTGCCACTCTCGTTGCCACGTTTCTCATTAAGCTCAGGTCATGGGTAATAAAGAGGTAGGTCAGGTTAAGCCTTTGTTGCAGCCGCATCAGCAAGTTGATGATCTTGGCCTGCACTGAGACGTCGAGTGCCGAGGTCGGTTCATCTAAGACGACGAAAGAGGGATTGGTAGCAAGAGCTCTAGCAACCGCCACCATCTGCTTCTCCCCACCGCCGATCGCTTGTGGGTATTTATACTGGTAGTCCAGAGGCAGCTCGACCATCTCTAATAGTTTTGCTACTTGTTCTATTATGCCTTTATTACTCGAGATATGATGAACTTTTAAGGGAAGTTCAAGGATCTGCTTGATACTCCTCCTGGGATTGAGCGAGGAGCCCGGGTCCTGAAAGACAATTTGGATATCTTTCTTCAAGGGTTTTAGGCGCTTGCTGAAATCCTTGCCTATGTCTTGCCCCTTAAACGTGATCTCTCCCGCGGTAGGCTGATAGATTCCTACCAGCGTATAAGCCACCGTGCTCTTGCCCGAGCCCGACTCCCCGACCAATCCCAGCATCTCTCCCTCTTTGATGGAAAAAGTGACCCCATCGACCGCCTTGACCGTCCCGCGGCTTGTAAGAAAGTACTTCTTCAGATCTTTGACGGTTAGGATCTCTTCTGTCACTGTGCTCACTCCTTATAAAGGAAACAGGCCACCTGATGGTCGCTTCCCGCGTTAAAGAAGGGGGGCCTCTCCTGCTCGCAGATTCGCATCACATGGGGGCAGCGAGGATGGAACCTACAGCCCGATGGAGGGTTTAGGTAATTGGGGATTCTCCCAGGAACTCCCTCGGCGATGCCCTCCCCAGTCAGTTTCGGGACGGCCTTCATCAGCCCCTGGGTATAGGGGTGCAGCGGGTTGGAGAAGAGTCCCTTGGTCGGTGCGGCCTCGACCATACTCCCAGCATACATCACATAGACCCGATCGGTCCACTCCCTAACGATCCCCAGTGAGTGGGTGATCAGAATCGTCGAGTTCCTCTTCTCCTCCACCAAGTTTCCCAACAGGCGAAGGACTTGGTCTTGAATGGTGACATCGAGTGAGGTTGTAGGCTCATCCGCTATCAGAAGCTCCGATCCGGTCACTAAGGCCATAGCGATGCAGACCCGTTGCCTCATCCCCCCGCTTAGCTGGATGGGATAGTTCTCCATAATTCTTTCTGGATCTGGCATCGAAACATCTTTGAGAGCATTTATGGCCCGATCCTTAATCGTATCCTTTGCCTGGTTTTCCCCCGCCCCCTTCGAATACTTGACTACATCCATCAATTGCCGCCCGATGGTAAAGACAGGATTGAGAGCCGCCGTCGGATCCTGGAAGATCATTGATATGCCCTTGCCTTTGACCCCACGCACCTTTTTTAGGTTCACCCGCAAAAGGTCGCTCTCCTTAAAGAAGATCTCTCCTTCGGTGAGCCTTCCCGGCGGTATGGGAAGGATCCTCATTACGGACTTCATGGTAGTCGTCTTCCCGCATCCCGTTTCTCCTACCAAACCGACTTTTGCACCCTTTCCCACAGCGAAGGTCACCCCATCAAGGACCTTGAGGTGACCCCCATAGATGTCGAAGCCTACATGCAGATTCTTGATCTCCAATAGAGGTGCGATCATTTAACGCTAGACCTCCTCTACAGCAAACAGGTCGCGCAAGCCATCTCCCAGTAGATTAAACCCCAGAACGACAAGCATGATTGCAAACGCCGGGAATACAGTGATCCACCACTGGTCCGGCATGTAGATGCGACCGTCAGCGACCATCGTACCTAACCCTGGTTTTGGAGGCTGCACCCCAAGCCCCACAAAGCTCAGGGAAGCCCCGATCAAGATAACCCAGCCCATGTCCAAGCTCATCTTGGTGAAGATGGGGGAGAGACAATTGGGGAGTATCTCCTTGAAAAGAATATGTAGTCTACTGGCTCCAGTAACTTCAGCCGCTTGAACGAAAAACTCGTTACGCAGGGAAGAGGAAAGACCGTACACCAACCGAGTGTACCATGGCCACCACATCAAAGAGACAGCAATCATAGCATGGAAGATGTTAGGGGACAAGACAGAGCAGATTGCCAAGGCCAAAATCAGGGGTGGAACTGCAACAAATATATCTGTGATCCGCATGATCACCGTATCTATCCATGTACCTTTAAAGTAGCCTGCAGTTAAACCCAAGATAACTCCTGGAGGGACAACCAGCGTCAGAACAACAACGCCTAACATCAGGGAGAATCTGAAACCAAAGAAGATCCGACTCAGGATGTCCCTACCGACTACATCGGTGCCAAAAAGATGTCTCAAGCTGGGAGGTTGGCTTGCCTCGGCAAAGTTAACAAATACCCCCGCGTGCTTGGGGTAAGGGGCAACAAAAGGAGCAAAAGTCGCCAAGAAGGAGACCAAAAGAACTGCAATTAGCCCTATGATTGACAACGGATTACGAGAAAACTTGTACCATCCTCTTCCAAATCCCTCCAGTTTTCTCGACCAGAACGTGGCATGTGCACTGCGTTCCATCCTACTTACTCCTTTCCGCACCCAGCCTGATCCTGGGGTCAAGAAAAGCAACTATTAGATCGACTAGGATATTTACGACTATGAAGACCAGACCCATTACCATGATTACGGCAATGATGGCGTTTAGATCCTTACGCAACATCCCGTTTATACCGTAGCGAGACATCCCTGGCCAATTGAAGATCAACTCGACGAGAAAGGCATTGGCCAACAATGCCGCAAAGTCGAGCCCCAATATGGATACAGTCGGTATGAGCGACGGCTTGAGGAGGTATTTTAGGTTGATGACGCGCTCCGGTATGCCTTGGGCCCTTTCTGCGGCGATATAGTCCTTCCTTAGGTTGTCGGACATGCTCGAGCGAGTGATGCGCGCCTCCTGAGACATTCCGCCCAGAGCCAGAGCCACTCCGGGCATAATGAGGTGTTTCAGTGCATCGAGAACCGCGGCAAAGTGCCCTGTGAAAAGACCATCGATCGTTATCAAACCGGTGATCACAGGCGGACGCGCCACCCCCGAGCTAATCCTTCCGATACTGGGCAGGATATGTAAGACGTAGCCGAAGATCAACAAAAATAGGACAGCAAATACAAACGATGGTGTAACAACCCCTGCGTAGGAACCGATGCGGACGACGTTGTCGATCCAGGTGTTGCTATATCTCGCGGAGATCGCCCCCAGAAGTATCCCAAAGACTGCCATGATCACACCGGAGAAGAGGACCAACTCCATAGTTGCTGGAAGGAATTCCTTGATATCGGTTGCAACGTCGCGGCGCGTCACCAGCGATTCTCCGAAGTCGCCATGAAGGGCATCCTTCAACCAGTAGTAGTATTGGGCATAGAGTGGCTTATCGAGGTACATACTCTCCCTTACCCTCTGCACGGCCCACTCCGGTGCCCTTGGTCCAAGGGCAAGCCTCGCCGGGTCCCCTGGCATCACCCGGGCGATGATAAAAATAAGGATTGAGAGCCCGAGAAGGACAAATATCGAGTGCAGTAACCTCTTTAGAAGAAAGACTCCGAGCCTCATGCTTTGCCTCCAGTAGGGAAGGGGCAGGAATAAGCTGCCCCCTCCCTGACGTTCTTAAAGCTTCTCCTCTTTATCTAGCCTCGAACGCGTCCTACTGCTGGCTTAACTAGTGTGGCAGTACCTTGATAAAGCGCGCGTCCATGTTGTATCCCATCACTTTGATGACATTGCCCTTGGCCGCCGGCCAGTCAATGTAGCTCTGGTAGGCGTGCCTCTCCAGTTGATCGTTCAAGTAGATCGAGGGGCAGAGGGCAACAATGTAATCCTGAAGGTCGCGGTATTTCGCGAATCGCGTCTCTATGTCGACCGTTGCGATCGCGTCCTTGATCGCCGCATCGAAAATCCAATCGAGCAACCACTCGTTCTGCTCCCATGTTGCAGCAGAGTCTGAGTGATACCGCGATTCCAACATCGAGCCCGCTTCGGGATAGTGAGGAGCGACGTAGATCGTCTCGATATTGGGGCTTGCCTCCATATCCGCCATTTCATCGATCATCGTCATCCATGGAGTTCTGATGACGTTCACCTTGATCCCGATCTCGGCCATGTTCGCCTGGAATAGGAGGGCGACCTTCTCCTCCGTTGGCACCTCGGCGCACCAGTGGACATCGACCTCAAGCCCAATCTTGTCCCAGCATTCTCTATAGCAGATCCTTTCCTGGGCCGTTGTGCATCCATCATCGCCGCAGCAGACCTCAATGCAATCGAGGACGTCAGAAGTGGCGTACTTCGAGAGCGCGAGTTCCTGACACGCCTTGTCCAGATCTTGATGATAGGTAAATACATCTGGGTTCCAGCCGGGAAAGTCAACGGAGACCGGCCCATGAGCTGGATGGCTCTCATCCAATGCAGCCGCTGTCTCGTAATCCACGGCCCAAGCCATGGCCTTGCGGAAGTGGATACAATCAGTCGGAACCCTCTTCGTGTGGATCATATAGAAGAAAACGCCGCCCATGTAGAACCGCGCGATATCCACGCCTTCCATTCTATCGAGCGTCGCAAACCCCTCTGCCGTTTGCCACTGGTCGGAGATCTCGAGCTCCTTATTGGCCATCAAGGTTCTGACGGTCATCGCTTCTGTAGTAGCAATAAACTTGACCTCATCAGGAGCATCTGGATCGATCTCCCCCCAGTAATCCGGGTACTTCTCCATGAGCACATACTCCTCCAGGGGGAACTCCTTTATCGTATAAGCCCCAGAGCCAGCATCATGGGTGAGGAGGTACTTCTTGCCGTAGTCGCCAAAGTCATCGTAAGGACCATCCTCGAGATTGGCCATCACGAGGTCCTTGTTCAGGATGTAGAGCCGTACGAGGTTGGTTAAGAACGGTCCAAACGTCTCGGCCATATGAAACCTGACCGTGTACTTATCGACCGCCTCAGTGCTCGCGACCCGCCCAATGAACAGATAGCCATAACCCTCTCCAATGGTCGTTAGCCTATCCATGCTAAAGGCCACGTCCTCAGCGGTGAGTTCGGTGCCGTCATGGAACTTGACCCCCGACCTCAGGTAGAAAGTCCAGGTCAGCCCATCCGGTGATGCGTCCCAACTTTCGGCAACATCTGGTTTCACACTGCCTTCAAGGGTCGGATAGACGAGTGAGTCATAGAGGTTGACTAGAGTGGAAGAGCTCGAATAGTCTGAACCCACCGCCGGATCAGCGTATGTAGGCCAGGCAAAGGTGGACCGAAGGCTTCCTCCGGCCCAGCAGACCAAACCAATACTTACTACCAGCAAACCGATAACACCAATTACTAAACTGCGTTTCATGTCATTCGCCTCCTAAATTGACACCAGTATTCGTTTTATTTTTTCCGATTCTTTTTCCGCGAATCACCTCCTTTCCTTTGCCGGGATTCATGTGATCGACCAGGGCATCCACCAGAGAGTCCAGGAACGTTCGAAACTCCCCGGGACTCGTCATGACGGAGTACTTGCCCGCATCGATCCGCTCTCGAATAGTGGAGAGACGAGAGCTAATTATCTCTTCATCTTCCAGTAATAAGATCAGCCGACTCGCGGCGTCCACCAGCCGAAAGGGACCGTAAAGCGGGGTCTCATCGAGAAGGTTCCGCCCGCTTGTCACCATGTAGCCGATGAGCCCGAAGAGGCGCTCTTCCAGCTCAACCTGGCCCATTATACACCTCAAAGAATACGATACCTTCCTTGCGGCGCGAGGGAACGGGAGGAGACTCTGCTGGCCAGCCTACGGAGATGAGCAGCATCGGCTCGACCCTCCTTGGTAAGGCGAGAAGCCGACCAACTGCACCGCGATGAAAGGAGGCAACTACGCAGGTCCCTAAGCCCTCTGCATACGCAGCCAGAAGGAGGTTCTCGGTCGCCATCGCGGCGTCCACCGGTGCTAAGAACGTCTCGCCCAGTGTTCCGCCCCGCTCACGCGCTTCGGCCAAGTCCTGACAGACGGCAATCACCGCCGCTGGATCCCCAAGGAGCCCTGGACTCAC
>DQCH01000011.1 GCA_003545155.1 Candidatus Acetothermia bacterium | reverse complement strand
TGGTGAGTTCGAGCTTCGCACGTTTTGCTAGGTATTCATGGTCTTTGCTGTTGTAAAACACCAAGAATGAAGGTTTGACCCCATTCTCATGCCATTCTCATGAGATCAGACGTAGGAGTGACGTTGTTGGTATCTTTCCCAACCGGGAAGCGATCATTCGTTTGGTAGGTGCTGTACTCGCTGAACAGAACGACGAGTGGATGATTAGCCGCAGGTATATGTCCGTCGAGGTGATTCAGAAAGCACAGGCAGTATACGATCAGACACAAGAGAAGGAACTGAGCGAATCAGAGGAGGAGACAATGCTGATCGAGCAACTAACTGCTTGATCCGCTCCTGAAGATGGTGCGATGCCCCAATACACCACTTGACAGGACGTGGCCTTTTGTCGAGGTGGAACCTAAAGGATTTGAACCTTCTTCATCAAGGAGTTCCAAAGTTGTCCACCAGGGGGTTACTCAGGGTTCACCTAATCCTCACATCCTGCTCACATCAGCTTCATAGCGATGGTGTACATTCTAAATGGAAGGATACAAATACGAGAGCTTTTGTAGCCTGCCTTACAAAGGAGTAGCTGCCGGCCAGTATGTCCAGTAGCCTACATAACCTCCTTGTATACGGCCCTCTTACCTTCAGGTGAGAGGGCCGGTGCTTTGGATGAAAGCACGCGCTTGACCGCTGTCCGTATTTCTCGGTAGGCTGGGCATGTATTGACTCTTAACGAAGCACTCAGGAAAGCCTACGAAAAACCGTCTCCTGAAGGTTTAAAAGCAGTCAAGTAGGAAAACAGAAGGACGGTTTACAGGGCAGGGGATTTTTTCGTGCCTCAGATCTCCAAAACAGGGTCGCAGTAAAAGACCAACCTGTCATCCGATGAGAAACGCGCGGACGGCCGTTTCTCTCCGCACAGCTTAGGGTAATCGCCTCAAGCCGCTGGCGCGAAGCTCTTGGTACAGTGCACTCAAGAGTCACACCCCGTCAAGCAGCCATTTCACTTGAACGCAATATCCTCAGCCCTATACGAAATCCAACGGCATGATCCCATGGATGATTAGAGCAAATCGACGACCAGGGAGAACATGACATCGGTCGACCAAGTGGGGACGTTAGGCGCCTTTGTCAAGGCGATTTGCAGCGCCAGGCTGCCCACTTCCAGATGCAGGGCCAACTCCAGAGACACCGAATGCGTAACGGCGCTCAGTTCCTCTACGGGTTTGGCCTGCAGGGTGTAGTTGGCGAACAAAGAGATGTCGTTCTTGATCAGGTAATCGTATGATGTGCTGATGTTAAGGACACTCTCCTCCAACGAGAGAAATGGGGTGGAGAAGCTGGTTCGAAGGACAATCTGACTCGCCGGATCGGGCGCGAGCGCGGCATCCAGTGAGGCCGTCAGAAGCGCCTTTCGAGTGACCAAATCGTATCCGACACCACCCTGCACGGCCCAACCGCAGCTTCGCGAGTCGTTTTGTATGAGGATTTGTTCCTGGATGATCATCAGGGCCTCGGCGTCCAGAGGGTCTCCGGATGCCTCTGTGACTAAGTCGGCGATGTTAGATACGAGCGTCTGAAGGGTGTTAAACTCCATTCCCACCATGACGATGGCTGGATCGACAACCGTGCCAGAAGCCTCCTCGATGAGGGTCTGGATGGCGGACATCAGCTCGTCCATCGAAGTGAACTCCGCGCGCTGGCTGATCTGGTCAGCAATCAAGAGAAGCGATTCATCGGAGAGCTGTTTTTTGATCTTACCTTTGCG
Organism: Candidatus Acetothermia bacterium; assembly: GCA_003545155.1. GTDB lineage: Bacteria > Bipolaricaulota > Bipolaricaulia > UBA7950 > UBA9294 > UBA9294. Next base: position 4,515 of record DQCH01000011.1, on the reverse strand, counting down.
AAGCAGTCCTTTCTGAATCTTCAGTGCTTTGGCCAGAGAAGTGACGTCCGAAAAACGTCCGTAGCCGACCCCTGCACGGATCTCAAGATTGGACTTCTCTTGGCCTATGTCAAAGGACGCCTCTGCACCGCCGAACATGAATAGCAGGGGCATCTCTTCGAACATGTAGGATCGAAGTGTGCCTGCTCCCTGCCCGAGTCCGCTGGTTGGTACCAAATCCTGCAGAGCAATCTCGACCTTCCCTCCGAACGTCAGGCCCAACGTACCCGTGTTGAGGAACCGGTCATAGTCGACGCCGAGACGCCCTGAGCTGATGTCGGCTTCGTTGCTAGCCGCGTCATCGAAATGCCGGTAATTGAACGAGAACCGCATATCATGTAGATCCATTTCAGGTGTTTGATAGTCACACAGACGGATCGGCCCACTGATGGTTGTGAAGGAAGGAACCGAAGCCAAGAGTAGAAACAATGTTATCCAAACGCTTTTCTGCACGCTTTTTCACCTCCGCAGCAAACTCAGTATCCCACATCACTGAACGCGCCGCAACATTATAGCCCGAACCCTGGGTGACAACCGAACCGGTGCGGAAAGACTTGTAGAGGAAGAACATTATATATCGGGGTCTACCATTGAATTTTACAGGTGACGGGCCGGCCTCTGTCAAGTAGAATGTCTACTTGACGGGGGTGTGGCTCCTGGGGTCCGCAGGCCTGTAAAGGTACTGCTCGGCTCTGAAATGCCGCCCCCGTCATCTTCTTCATCCAGTGTGTTTGGTGGAATGATGCGCATCCGTGAGGATGGTCGCTCTGCGCAGTAGACGAGAACAACTGGATGAACTTTCATCACCTTCAAGGAGGTTACAATGGTCGACCCCCAGATTCGTGTTGGCATCGATGTTGGCTGTAAGGCACATCGTGTAGGTATTGCGCCCTGTCTTGGATCCCTGAGAACAGCTCGGCCAGGCTCGGTCGAGCTGCCAGGCGTTCCTTCCTCGGAAACTCTTTTGTGGATACCTGCCCCATGAGCAAAGGTTTCAACTTCTCCGCGAAGCGTTCCGTTCCTAGTAGAACTCCGCCTTGAAGCTCGTTCCACACGTTGATGCCACGCCCTTTTCTGACAAACTCTCGATGTGCACGTGCAGCATGTTCAAGGTCTTGATGAAACTGTGACAAGATCCAGTTGGTGGTCAGGAACCCGGGTGGTTCACTCTGCCCGGCTGTTGCCCGGTAGCTGAGTGGGAGGAGCGACGGAGTTGAATCCGCTACTTGTGAGGGAGATTCTCCGGTATGGTGGGGTTGCTTTTCCGTACGGTTTCGCGTACGATATATTATCCTGGTACGGAGGTAAAATATGTCCTCGGTAAACGCAACTGAAGCCCGGTCCAGACTGTATAAACTTCTGGATGAGGTTGCACAGTCGCACGAGCCGGTCCTGATCACTGGCAAGCGCTCAAACGCGGTTCTTGTCTCAGAAGAGGACTGGCGGTCGATTCAGGAAACGCTGCATCTGCTTTCGATTCCTGGTATGCGCGAGTCGATTCGTGAAGGATTGAGCACGCCCGTTAACGAATGTTCGGATCGACTCGACTGGTGAGCTGGAAAGTTGTCTTCACGAAACAGGCGCAGAAGGACGCGCAAAAGCTGGCTGCCACCGGATTGAAGCTCAAAGCAGAACAGCTCCTGGATCTTCTGCAATCGGACCCTTGGCAATCCCCTCCCGCGTTCGAGAAGTTGATTGGGGATCTCGCAGGGGCGTACTCCCGTCGCATCAACATCCAGCATCGCCTCATCTACGGGGTGTTCGAAGAAGAACGAGTCGTAAAAATCCTTCGGATGTGGACGCACTACGAGTAAACGAACATGAAAGAGATGGCCCGCCACGGCTTTCGCCGAGACGGGCCACTGCTATAGAAGCGGAAGGCTTCTTACTACTGGATGTACTGGAGCTTCGTCTCCAGAATGTCGACGATCTGTTGAAGCGTGGCTAGTCGTTTATTGGCCAGCCGCTGTGCCAACAGAGGATGATCGACGCCGAATTGTCCTCCTATTTCCAGTGGGCGTTCATCAGAGGAGCCGAACGCTCTTTCTTGTCCTCCCTCAGCACGAAAACGTTGCGCCATCTGCTCGCGCATCTCGGGATGCATGTCGATGAACTCGCGGATTCTATCTGCGATGGGGCCAGATGCCTCATCTTTAAACTGGGTACGAAACTGCTGTCCCATTCGACCACGGCCTTGTGGGGTGAGCTGTTCACCCTGCGTGCGCCCCCTGTCTCTCATCCCCGTAAGGCCGGCCTTTCCTCCCCACATTCGGTCGTGCATCGGCATAAAGCTATCGCGGAGGATCTCTCCCTGCTTGACCGTGAGGATCCCCTTGATCTCATCGAGAGCCCCCTGTGCGCTTTCCTGCAGCGACGCGGCCTTGTCCTTCATCTGGTCCTTATACGCCTCGATCATCGCCTCAAGCTCCTCACCACTTCCGTTAAAGCGGAGCATCTCCTGGGCGAACGCGTCGCGATCCGTCTTGAGCGCGTCCGCCTCACTGAGGACGCCTGCGAGGATATCATGGATCTCTTGCATCTGGGTTGGCGAGAGTTCCAGCCGATTGATTGTGATCAAGAGTCTGAGGCTCATAGTGTCGCTTAGTCCAACCTCTTCTGAGGAAGTCTTCATCTGCGTGCTTCCCGGTATCACGACGAGAAGCCCCAAGATGAGCGCCAGCGAAATCGAAACCATGATCTTCTTCATGCTGAACCACCCCTTTATGCGTTTTTATTAATTGCAGCTTATCCGCACCGGGTGAAGAAGCTGGTGCAAAAATGTGTCATTTTTGTGAAGAAATACGGCTTGTGCATCGAGTAAACACAGGAGCCGCGGTGGATCAGGTCGGTTTATGTTCTCAGCTAGTCGGTAGATCTCGTAACAACTTCGAACACTCGATCCAGGGGAAAGCGAAGGCTTCCACTGAGACCTTCCATCGCGCAATGTTAAAAACACTGAGGATCTAGGTTGCAGTCAGCCACAGTTTTACCGTCGTGTTCACTTATTATCAGACGCGGGATTGATCCACCCTGATCGAGGCCGACACAACCAGATCATCCTTTCAGAACAGGACTTGCGAGTTCTGCGTGAGTTTCACGCGATCGAGCAAAACTACGCAGAACTCAGTCTAGAAGGGTGCTTAGGCCACTTGAAGGCGCGTCTTTTGGAAGAAAAGTCAGAGATACTCACAGATCAGGTTGCCTACCTTCGTGCTGAGAATCGCGTTCTACAAACCGCCCTGGTGAGGTATCGCCGCTGGACGCTTCGCCGGGTGCTGGCTCGGGTAAGGGCGTGGTTCAGGCGTTCTTAGAAATTATAAATTGCGACGATCGTTCCGTTCTTGAACATGAACGGGCCTCCAGGATGTGAGGTCGTATAGTCTAAATTGAGCCATATATCATCGCTAACGCCTATTTCGTTGTTGGGAGCACGATGGATATAGAATAATTCGACTTCAGGATAAATCCCCCCCAGACAATCAAAGAGCCATTGCGAAGAAGATTCGCGCCCTATATAGACTTCGGCATAACCATGAGCCTCGTTACCTTTTCTTTCAAAGATAATGCGACTTGCGCCTCCAATCACTTTGATTCCAGCGGCTATAAGGATTGCGAAATCCTCACAGTCTCCTCTCAAGCCGTTCTGAATGGTCTCACTTGCTCGAGCTACGTATTCGGCTGTATAGGGATCTGAAACATAAATCCAGTTGTTGTAACAGTATTCCCATATATCACAAATCTGGTCTACGGTGTACTTGCCACCGTGGGAAGGATGTATTCGTTTGAGGAAGAAATTCCGAGTAATGGGGTTTAGATAATCAACGGCGTTGTGGACCGTGTACCATGTGAACAGCTTATCGAGTAAGACGAAAGGTATAGTTAAGAATTCTAGCAATTCGTCTGTTGTTGAGCCTGAGTAGACCTGCACAGGGAAAGCTGTAAGCGAGCTCATAATTAAGAACCAAACCAGAAATACTTTTAGCACTGTTCTCTTCTTCATCCCATCACCTTCCTATATTCCTTTTCAACAAACGCCACTGAGGGCGTCCCGTACACGTCGCCGGTGGTGCTGATTGAAGAGTGCCCTAAGATATAGCTCAGTGATCGCAGGGAACCACCAGCGTCGAGGAAATGACGGGCAAAGGAGTGGCGCAACAGGTGTGGGTTGATCGACTGCCGATGTGGGTTGGGATTGGTTATACCGGCCTTCACCCCGGCCGCGGCAATGATCTCACTTACCCTCTGCTTGCGGATAGCCTTACCTATGCCCTTCTGCGAGAGAAAGACAGGTCCGCCTTTCCATCCTGCAACCAGAAATTGAAGATCAGATAACACGTGAGGGGGGACAGGGACGATGCGTTCTTTGTCTCCCTTACCTGAAACGATGTGGATTCGCTTGGCCTCAAAGTCGATATCGCGCACGTCGAGGGCTGCGGCCTCGGCGCGTCTTAAAGCACAGTGGTAGAGTAACTTTAA
>DQCH01000015.1 GCA_003545155.1 Candidatus Acetothermia bacterium | reverse complement strand
CTTGCCTGGAGCGTGAGGAACCATTATAAAAATGGGAAGAAATAGCTGTCCCCGAATAGTTCCTCTCTGATTTTATCCTTCTCATCCTCACTGTACTCGTCGTTGTGCCGGATCTCGTTATACCGCAACATCTTTTCTATGAGTTCCGGTTTTAGTTTCTTCATTCTGTTCTCTAGGCGCTTGTACCCTGATACCACTTTACGCCTGGTGAGGAACCTGTAGAACTCTAATACGGCGGTATACACATCGTTCAATATCTCCTTGTCTATATCACTGGTTTTAAAAATGAAACTGTGCATAATCGGTGCGAAATGCTCGCTTACTGCACTTATATTGTCATAGAAGAACGTAGCGGTATGCAAGTCCCAAATGAAGTTCATAATATAGTTGAGCGTGAAGAGTATGTCGTACTTCCTTGCTTGCGTATAATGCAGATTACGCATAAGGTCGAACTTGAAGGCCTCGATTCTGTCGCGGTTATAATGTCGGACCTCTCGTTCATATTCTTCATCATCGTCCTCTAATCCTTCGAGCTTCTTATGATCCGTGCCCCGCAGCAGATACGCCTCCCAATCCTTCAAGTGATCGTTGTCGCGCATGAGTTCGTATGCCCGGTAGTTGTTGATCGTAATCTCATCCGTTCGATCGAGCTTAAGCGATCTCTCAAGCGCGCTCTTTGCGGCATCCAAGTCCCCGCGTACCATCTCTATCCAGCCCATGTTGCAGTGGAATCTGTGGTTTGAAGGAGACAACTTAAGCGCTCGCCGTTGACTGGCAACGGCCTTGTCGAGCTCGCCTAGGTATACATAGTAACAGGAAATGGAATCATGCACATCCGCTTTATCCGTTGCAATCTCCAATAGTTGATTGTAGTATTCGATCGCCATCTCGAATCGCAGATGCTTCTCCAGTATTTCGCAGAGCTGGTAGTATGTATCGAGGAGATCCTCCTTGGTGAAGTGTGTCCTTAGCGATTGCAGCCCCTTGTCTATGAACTCCCTTGCCGTCTCATCCTTCCCGTCTTTTATGCTCCTGTATCCGGATTCGAGCAGCGCGGGGTAGTACTCCGGGCAATCGCTTAAAATCTCGTTTAGAAAATCGATCCTCTCCTGCCCGGCGAGAGGGCTTCCAAGCAACGGCACCATATCCTGGGCGAGCATCCCGGTATAGCGCCAGTCCGCGGCTTGCCACGCCTCTGTATTCTCAATCCCTTTCTTCTTGCCTCTCTTCTCGTTCTCATTCAATCTGCTGGCTTTCTTTTTTGCCATCCCCCCTCCCGTTAAATGTAAGTGTCACAGCGAACTTTGAGCGAAGTACCGAAGCTGGGCACACTCTGGTAGGCACGATCGTCACCAGGATGTTACACATTCCGTCTTTTTCCAACCCTCCGCACGGCAGCCCAAGAGGATTCTACTCATGCGGGAGAGTAATCGTTTTGCTGACAGGCGCCGAGACTTTTCCGGGCTTACCTTCCTGTCGAGGCTTCTCACGCACGACCAAGGTAATCGTGTAAGTATCTGCAACAGGATATTTGATGGTGATGATCGGGTGATCCACGGTGTCTGTCGTAAATCCTTGGGGATAATACTCAATGCCTTCTTCAAAGTCGCCGAAGAGCCACATGTACGCCTCGATCTCGTCGCCGTCGGGGCTGGACGACGCAGAAGCGTCCAGCTCAACGATAAGCGGCTCATTTTCTACTGTATTGTAACTGACGGTAAACGCCGCCTCCGGCGGAAGGTTGGGAAACAGGAAGCATCCTCCAATAACAAGCGCGCCGAGGAGAACCAAAAAGACTGAGTCTTCTTAACCTTCTCATAGGGTCACCTCCTTGTTCTATTCTAGCATGGATGAAGCGGCGCTGTGAAGCCTAAGTCGTTTGCGAAATGAACTGGCCCCAACCCTCTTCTCCGCAGAATTGTTCGTTCTCGAACACGACACGCCCGCGGGAGAGGGTCATCACTGGGTAGCCAACGACGCGGCGGCCCTCGTAGGGGTTGAAATCGGTGTGCATGTGTAATTTTTCAGTGGTGATCGTGAATTCACGCTTTGGGTCTATTAGAACTAGGTCGGCATCAGAGCCGATTATGATTGCCCCCTTGCGCGGGTAGATTCCAAGTGCCTTGGCCGGGCCGGAACTTACCAGTTTGACCAGTCGTCCGAGGGAGAATCGCCCCTTTGCAACCCCTTCGCTATACAACAGGGGAAGGAGGGTCTCCACGCCAGGAAGACCGTAGGGGAGGTCGAGGAACGACCCTGTCCAGTGCTTCTGCTCACGGGTGAACGGACAGTGGTCAGTAGCGACGAGGTTGATTGCACCAGAGGAGAGCCCCTTCCACAGGGCGCGGCGGTCGACTTCGGTGCGAAGCGGTGGCGTGGTCGCGTACAGGTGGCCGTTGCGCTCGGCATAGACGCGTTCATCGAGCAGGAGGTACTGTGGGCAGGTCTCGGTGATGATCGATCCACCGCCACTACGGGCTGCGCTGGCCGCGTTCAGTCCGAGCTCGGAGGAGATGTGAGCGATTCGCAGCGTGCACCCGGTGTGGCGGGCAATAGTGGCGGCGCGGGTGATTGCCTCCTCCTCGCAGAGGGCGGGTCGCGAACGAGGGAAAAAGAGAATGCTAAGCTCCCCATTCGTCTCGAAGGCATCGGTAAGGGCGTTGATGATATCGTCATTTTCCGCGTGCACCA
>DQCH01000039.1 GCA_003545155.1 Candidatus Acetothermia bacterium | reverse complement strand
CGCCATGACGTAAAGGAGAGAGACACCGGCGTAGCCGGCAAGCCCAATCATTAGAATGCGCTTTCGCCCCACCCGATCGGAGAGGCGACCGACTAGCGGCCCAATGAGGCTACGGGAGAGGGAGAACGCGGAAAAGACCAGTCCGATCGACACGCCACTCGCCGCGAATGTCTTCGCATAGAGCGGGAGGATGGGAGCGATAATCCCCACCCCGATCATGGCAACGGCGACAGCGACGAACAGGCTAACAAAGGCTTGTTTCATACTCGTCCCAAGACCTTTCGCGTTTCACTTACCATAGCCAATCACCAGTGGCTATTCCACTTGAAATCGGGTTGTCGCGGGGTACACACACGCTATGAACCCCTCGGCATGGTGGCAGCACAGGAGACCCTCCCTGGGAAGACCGGTCTTGTCATGGGACTCGCTTGGGGGGTTGGAGGATTGGTTCTGACTCCGATTGGTTTCTTCGCCGACCTCTACGGCCTCGTCCCCGTGATGACGGCCGTCGCTCTTTTACCACTCATCGCTGGAGGCATGGTCCTGCTCTACAAAGAAGAGAGGGCCCAGTAGAGTCGATTCCCATCGCGGCTCGCACAAAACAACAAAGGCCATGGATGTTCGAGGAACATCAAGGAGGGACCAATGCTTCGATTGCACCCACAATATATCCAATTACTAGCGGATGAGTCTCTACTTTCAGTATGTCTTCCAACAGTGAGATGGCCACTATGTCACCGATGCGACCAATCATCATCGCCGCGCGCCAGCGAACCTCAGGGGAAGTGTCATGAGCGAGGGCCTCGAAAAGAGCTGCGATAGCCTCGTCCCCTCCGATCCGTCCCAGCGAGAGGGCCGCCTCCTTGCGGACATCCTCCGATCCTCCCTGTAGAACAACGATCAGCTTGGGAGCGGTTTCATCGTTCCACACCCGGCCAAGGGCGTTCACCGCCTCCCACTGTTGCCAGCCATCAACTTTGAGCCCCTCGTGAAGCAACGGAACCGCCTCGAGAATGCCGAACAAGCTCAACGTGACCGCCGCATTCCAGGCGACCGTCGTGTCTTCCCCCCACAGGGCCGCTATCAGGCAGGGAACGACTGTTCCATCATCGAGGACAGTGATCGCCCAGTTTGCGCGCCAGCGGGCGTGGACGTCGGGATCGGTCATCGCAACCCGGAGCACGGCGTCCGTCGCACGGAGATCATCCAGCACACCGAGCAGGTTCACCGCCTCCCAACGCACGGTCGCGTCATCCGATTCAGTCGCCAGGATGAGAGTGGGGACCGCTGCTGCACCAAGCGCCAGCAGTCCCTCCCGCGCTTCTTTTCGCTCGTCAGCCGATGAACTGGCCAGCTTCTCCACCAACCCTTGAACTTGCGCCTGCGCGGCAGCATCTGCACCACTAACGGCCAGGGCCGCTGCCACTACCACCAGGCAGACAACAGACCGCAGAACTTTCATCCGCCCCCTACGAGCAACAGAGCCTTACATACCTATCATCAATGTGGAGAGATATACCCTGACCGGTGCGCTCTCACCACTGGCGTTCGTCTGGGTAATCTCACACCATACAGGCCAAGAGCTCCCCCAACCGTCCTTTGTAAACGAGAACGACCCGTTGGGATTAGCGGTAACACTGTCAAACCAGAAGGGATCCGTAACCCCCGGCCTCCAGTTATCCCGTCCAAGCCAATAGATGTTGACGAGGACATCGCCTTCAACCGCGCCCGCCACGCCTTCTAGGGTCGCGCTGTGGTCCGAAGCGCTTACTAACTCTGGAGTCACTGTTAGGGTAACCTTCGCCGTAGTCGGTGCAGCAGGGAGCCCCAGTAGCTGGTTCAGCTTGTCCTCAATGCGAGCATTTGACGCCTGCAATGCCTTGATCGCGTTCGTATTAGCTGCGATGGCATCCTCAACATCGTCGAATCTATCGAGCATGTCGCCCCACATACCGTTTAGATCGTCCCACATGCCATTTAGGTCGTCCAATATGTCCATCAGGTCAAGCCACAGATCAAATAGGTCGCTGGAAAGCTGATCGAGCTTTGCCTCGAGCCCAGCGACGTTTCCGCCGAGGTTTATGATGAACTGGTTGATCTCCACGATGATGTTGTAGATCTCGATAATCGTGATGTTTATGTCGGGGGCCGTGACTTCACTCGGCTGTTGCGCTAAGCGATCGAGCTTCGCCTCGAGCGACGCAAGAAGTCTCCAGAGATCCGTCTCCGGCATGGGGTTGGTCGAATACGGCTCGATCCCGATCGGATAGCCCACGGTGAGCTTACCGAGCCACCAACCCAGGTTATCCAGCTTCTTACGCAGTTCAGCGAGGACACTCCCTACGGTATCGAGTTTCGTCTCCAGCTTGGCCGTATCCTCAGTGGTGGTGGGGAGCGTAACGGTAATGGGCTCCTTACCGGTCAGTGAAAGATCCACCATCTCTGTTGGGATCGGTTCGGGCCCCTCACCTGTGTGAGCGACCCCTTGACCGGTGAGGGTGACAGTCTGCTTCTTTACCTGTAGCGGCTTGCCGCCTTGAACTGTGATGGTAAACTGGCCCGTGTATAGCTGGATCGCAGTTGGCGTAAACGTAACTTGGAACGTGATCGACCCCCCTGGGGGGATCGTGATCGGAATCGCTGGCAGGTTCGTTAGACCGAACGGCGGAGCTGAGAGGTACCCACCCGGAAATGCGATCTGTGTCACCGTTCCTGCCGTGGCACTCGTCTCCAGAATCTTGAATGTGTACGTCGCCGTCTTGGTCGTCCCCACTGGCACTGCCCCAAAATCGATCGCGTTGCCGGTGTAGGTCCCTAGCTGGGTCCCGGGCAGAAAAATATCAACCTGTGCCAAGCCAATGGCGCACGAAATAAACACCACCAGCGTCAGTACCAGTCCTCCACTCCATAGTCGCCAAATCTTCATGACATCCACCTCCTACATGATTTGTTAGATGGGCCTTGATAGGCGAGCGATGTCCTAGAGCCGTGAGAATTATCAGATATCCACACAATACTCCTTCACTCCCAATACTGTCAAGTGATACCCTTGGGGGTGGACCATCGGCGATTGCCTCTGCCTGTACTAATCCTTTACAATGACGAGAACGCAGATGAACCGAGTTTTCCATGCCCTCTTAAGAAGGACACTCCACGGGGACGTTTCTTGTGAGAGAAGGTCAGATCTGGTATCTTAAAGGTGATACCACGTTTCTGGGGGACTGATGTCGAATCTGCACATCCTTGACCATCCACTGATCCAGAACAAGCTGACCCGTCTGCGCAACATCGCTACCAATAACCACAACTTCCGCCTCCTGCTCGAGGAGCTGACCGCACTCATGGTCTACGAGATAACCCGCGACTACCCTCTACGTGAGGTGGAGGTGGTGACTCCGCTTGAGCGGACGATCGGGAAAGTTCTTGACGTGCCGATTGTCCTCGTTCCCATCCTGCGCGCCGGAACGGGGATGCTTGGTAGTGTATTAAACCTTATTCCCACCGCGAAGGTCGGTCACATCGGGATCTACCGGGATCCTAAGACTCTGCAGCCGATAGAATACTACTCCAAGCTCCCAGCGGAGCTTGAAGACGCGCAGGTGATCATCGTTGACCCAATGCTCGCCACCGGTGGAAGCGCGGTTGCTGCGGTCGATCTCATCAGGAAAGAAGGTGGAAAAAAGATCCAGTTCCTCTGTCTTGTCGCCGCACCCGAGGGAGCAGAGGCTCTCGTCCAGGCCCACCCGGACGTATCCATCTACACAGCCGCCCTTGACCGACGGCTAAATGAGCACGGATACATTCTTCCTGGACTGGGAGACGCTGGGGATCGCATCTTCGGGACGTAACCAACCAAATCGTTTACCCAAGAAGTAGCTTCCAAAGGAGCCTCCTCTATCGCCACACCTAAAGCGACTAGAGCCTTGTCACCATCAGCCTTTGTATCATCTGCAAGTCAGTCGCCTAGGAGCGCCGACTGGGGTGTTTACTGGGGCTACCTGTCACCGCTTAGTGTGGACACCCCGCACCCGTGTCAGTGCGCAAGTGAGAAAACAGATCGAACCTTAGCGTTTCCTCGCAACACGGCGTTTATTACTCTTTAGTTCGAGTACTGTCCAAAGAGGAGGTTTCACATGAGACGGTTAAGCCTTATTCTCATTGCCCTGTTTCTCCTGTTCGCGATGACGGCGGGGGTAGGGGCACAGGAGGATGTAGTAAGTCTGAGCGCAACGCTCGGCAGCGAAGCGACGGTGTATCCGCCCTTTGCGGATGTTTCCTGGTTCAGCCTTTACTTGGATTTTGCTGGCTTCACGCTATCCAGCACGACTTCCCTTAGTTATGCGTCAGCCTTCAGTATTTCCCAGGCTTTTGGACTCGCGTACACATGGAATTGGCTTACACTTGGAAGCAAGCTATCCATGGGAGTTTTTCCCTTTCCTCTCGCATTTGACTCAGCGAGCATCTACGGCAAGGCAACCATGTTTGACATGCCGCTAAATGGAGCGTCGTTCTCCGGCGGAATTGGAACATCGGCCACAATCTACCCTGCATTTGCCGACGATGTCTGGTTTGACCTTTCTCTTGGTGTCGATGGATTCAGCATCGCCAGTGAAACCACCTTCTCTCTGATACCGGTCGGGTTTTCCCAACAGCGATTCGATATCGGATTCGGGCTCGATTGGTTCTCGTTCTATGTGTGGGGCGCGCTCTCGGGCACCTGGGATCCAAGTGGAGGAGTTGGCCTCTATTTCAGTTTTCCGTAGGGAAGCAAAGATAATCTAACGCGAGCAACCAGCCGCGCGGCTCGGGTGAGCCGCGCGGTCACATCATCTTTTATCTTCGAATCTCTCGATGAGTTCCGGAATTTCTGCAAAGTCGTGCGTTACGTAATCGGCGATCTGCTCTAGCTCTTTATCCTTGGGGTTAAAAGCAATTGATAGGCCGACGATTCGCATCACTGGGACATCGTTCATGTGATCGCCGATATAGCAGATCTCCGCAAGCGCAAGGCCTCGTTTTTCTGCGATCTGTCTCATCACCGCATCCTTCGCCCACAGGTCAACGATGGTCTGGCTCTTACCCGTGAAACGTCCGCCCTCAATAAAAACGTGATTAGACACAGCGAACTCAAGATCAAGGTCGTCACGCACGTGTTCTGCGACGAGGTCTACCCCAGAAGAAAGGATTCCTAACTGATAACGGCCGCGGAGCCGGGCTATCGCCTCAGGGGCACCGGCAGCATAGGGGGGCGGGAAGATTCGTTCCGTCACGCTTTGCACAGAAATACCAGTGAGAAGCTCGGCGTCTCGCTTTACCCACTCGGGATAGGCATCGCGGCGCGGAAGATACTCGTCGAGCAGGCGTTGCGATTGGGCCTTCACTCCAGCGGCAGCAGCAATCGCGCCCCAGCTCGACTCAAACTCAACCCCTCGATAACGAACCAGGGTGCCATCGAGATCGAAGATAACCGCAGAAATACGACCCACTTACCCCTCTCCCTCCTCCGGGAGGATCAGACGCGAGTCAGCGCCGATACCCCATGCGGAGAGCGAGCCGCTTTGCAGCTCAAGTGCGTATTGAAATAAACTGTTAACTGTGTACCGGTCGGAGGAATCCGCCTCCATAGTCGTGCTCCCCACAAGCGCTCCCTTGCGATCGAAGAAGGCGATGTCGAGCGGGAAGGGGACCTTCTCCATGGTGAAGGCTTTGTCAGTGGGGCCGGGGCCACCCTGGACCTCTTCCCCGTAGTCAAAAAGGATGCCAGGGAAATCCTCGATCAGGAGGGCGGGAAAACCGCGGAACCCGACGAACCGCTCGTATCCCTCATCCGCAATGAGTGCAGCAATCTGCACCTTATTACCACCCTCAGTCAGCACGGCAAGGACCCTCTCCTCTAGGGTGGAAAGGACCCCGAGATCGTTTCTAGCCCCAGTCGGTGAGAGCAAGGGCGCCGTGTCATTCACTCCAGCTGGGAGCACCAAGACTGGATCATCGCCAAACCCGTCACCATCCGCGTCGCATCCATCGTAGTCCTCCCAGAAGTTCCCTTCCCCGGATACGGTCCACGTATTCCTGCCGGGATCGTAGATCCGCACGTTTGAGATCACTGCCCCGAGGAAGAAGTTACGATAGAGACGGTTACCCTCAGAGTCGTCGTTGAAGCTGATGTGACGATGGCTGTTATCTGTGAACACGTTGTTGTAGAAAGTATTTCCGCGAATCACTGGCTTGCCAAATGTAGGACGAAACAAGGTCCCATCCGAGTTCTGTGCGATCAGGTTTCGCGCGATCTCATTGTTTGATCCCACTATCAACATTCCGTACGCCCCAGCAACGATCGTGTTTGCCACGACGGTGTTGCTGTTCGCCTGAGTGTCAAGGAAGATCCCGGCGATCTCACTCTCCACGATCACATTCTTCTCCACGCGGTTCGCCACTGCCTGCTTAATAACGATCCCGTACTGCGGGTTCTTGTCGTAGATGGGGCAGATAGTGTTCCTCGCCACCTCGTTTCCGGTGGAACCAGCGCTTATTTCAATCCCGGTTGGATTGGCATACACCCAATTATCGTAGACGCGGTTGTCATCTGAGGCAGCTATGATCAAGCCGTAATCGTTCGCCAGAAGCTGATTGTTCAATATGCTGTTTCCCGAAGAAAGCCACAACTGCATCCCGGCACGGCGGTTGTTCTTCAACAAATTGTCGCTTACCGTGTTCCCGGTCGAGCGGTAGAGGCTGATCCCGTGCTCACTTAGTGTAGGTTCAAGGCGGTGGACCGTATTCCCACTGATCAGTGAGTCCTCGACAAAGGCAAGGTGCATGCCATCCCCGCAGACGATCTCGTTCTCCGTGATCGTCATGCTGCGGCTTGCCGCCACGGTCAGGTTGCTCGAGTGAATCCCGCTTACTGTTTCCCCATCTTTCCCATATAGGTAGTAAACCGGGTAGTCGTTTATGGCATTGCTCTGTTCGATCTGATGCCTGTACTCGGCCGGCGTCTCGCCAAGAACCCGTAGCCCCCGCCCTTGGACGTAGAGGATGCACCGGCGAGCAACCACATCCGTAGAGGATGCAATTTCTATTCCGTTCATCGACGAACCGACCGTACAATCCTCAATTACGGCCGAGGAGACAAACCCGAGGCGGACTGCTGCTCCCTGCGCCTCCATCGCTCCGCTGATTACAAGCCCACGCAGGATGAAACTCACACTCGCGTTTTCCACCTTGACTCCATAGGGCACCCCACTCGGAACGCTAATCTCCCAACCAGCAATCAGGTAAGGGTCTTCAACAGTTCCACTCCCCGAAATAACACCGTTCTCCGCTGTGAAGTCCCCGTTGCCGAGGATGGTGATCGGATCATGCGAACCCGCCGCAGCGACTATACTCGCAATAAACAAAACACCCAATAGGAAAAGAAAAACCGTGCGCTTCATGCAATTGACTCCTTTTGCTCTCATTATGCCATCCACCCGGAAGACAACCACAACATACTTTAGATCATTATAGCGATGCATAAAGGGCCCCACAATAAGTGAGCTCCAGCGTATCACTCAAGGCACAAATTTAATAAAAAAGGTGTGGAGAAGGTGAAGGCGTTGTGTGCAACCTGTGAAGAGCGTGCTTCCTCTCTCATCAGATCCTATCTGAGCTAACCCAAGAATATTCCGTGGCTTTGTTCCTTCGATCTTGCAACAGGAGACTGAGTGTCCCTGTTAATTCCCCACCCCATCCCTCGATGAGACGTGCCAAAAGTCCTATACAAATAACACGAAGATGACCGTACAGAGGACCGAAACCGCATATACTCGCATGCATGGCACATTCGACTATTTTCCGCTTCCTGATCGTCGGATTCATTTTCGTCCTGCTCGCCGGCGCACGGGTGGATCAGGGCTTGCCACTTGAGGCAGGGCTTCCTTCCCCTCACAATCGGGTAGGGGTCTACCTTACTTCGTATGCCCTCACCAAGCCAGAGTGCCTCAAAGAGATCTTTGAAGCGGCCAGGGAGGGGAAACTGAACGCAGTGGTGATCAATGTCAAGAACATGCACGGTGAGGTAACCTACAACAGCACCGTCTCACTCACGAAAAAGATCGGTGCCTCCACTGGCCGACTTGACCTTCATTCACTCCTACCTGCCCTGCGGGGAAAAGGGATCTACCTGATCGCCAGACAGGTTCTCTTCTACGATCCTAAGCTAGCCACCTATCTTAATCAGCAGGGCCCGTGGGTTTATCCAAGCGATGAGCGGGCGATCGCCTACAACCTTGAGATCGCCCAAGAGGTAGCGTCCTTAGGCTTCGACGAGATCCAATTTGACTACATCCGTTTCCCGGACGGAGGCGAACTTATCCCTATTTACGAAGAGCGTTACGAAGCGGTGAACCAGTTCCTGGAAAAGGCAGGAAAGCTCCTCTCCGGTCAAGTCGTCATATCGGTTGATATCTTCGGCCGTATAATGTGGAACTGGAACAAGAAGAGAATTGACCCAATCGGCCAATCTCTGGAGGAGATGGCATCCTACGCCGACCTCGTCTCCCCAATGCTTTACCCTTCCCACTACAGGGAACAGCACTACAAAGATGATCCCTACCGCGTGGTAGAAGAGGCGCTTACAACTGGCAAAGCACGAGTCACGACGCCGTTTCGCCCCTTCTTGCAGGCCTTCGACCAGGCGATCCCGCCTGAAATGAGCCTTGAAGACTACATTCGTGCCCAGGTGAGGGCAGCGAAAGAAGCAGGGGCAGACGGGTACCTCTTCTGGAACCCAAGCTGCAACTATGATGCCCTTTACGAGGCCCTCGAGTAGTCGGGAGAGAGGGGGAGCGAGGGATTGAGTAATTTAGTGATTTAGCGATTGGTGATTTTACTGCCCAATCTCCTGATCTACCAATTATTCAATCTCTCAATCACCCGATCTCCCGAGGCGGTGAAATGATTGCACCAAGGACAAACAAACTGATAGCTGCCTAAGCCAAAAACAGTCCCAGGGCCGGAATTTTGTAGCGTCGTACCTTGCCTGCCTGTCGCGTCCACGAAGTAGACGGGTGTCCGATGTTTGCCGTTCGACTTCAACGTACTGTCTCAAGGGAAGGCTCTTCTCACCATCACTCGTTACTCATCATCTGTCCCTTTACTTCCTACTCCTTTAATCCCCAATCCCGTCTCTTGTCGTCCATAACGCATCACTTTGATATCCATCAATTTGGACCCTATAATAGGCCCGTACTTTAGG
>DQCH01000117.1:4377-8647 GCA_003545155.1 Candidatus Acetothermia bacterium | reverse complement strand
GCCACTTGCTTGGGAGAGCTCGGATTGAACGACTCACCCGCGATCTCGTATAAGTCCTCTTTGATGATATTTAATTGCTCCCGAAGATCCACCCCTTGTGAAGCGAGGATCGCGTGATCGATGAGGATTCCGCCCTGTTCCATCCGGGCCAGCACTGGGACGAGGGGAACCTCCACCTCGCAAAAGAGCTTTGTCGCGTTGACCCGTTCAAGCGCTTCCTCAAGCGGTCGTTTAGCGCGAAAGACGATCTCAGCATCCTCAGCTGCGTAGAAGCTCGCCTTGTCTAAAGGAACAGCGGCGATCTGTCCGTTCTTACCAGCAAGCTCGCTGTAGGAAAGCATCTCGTAACCTAAATAGACCCTGGCAATCTCCTCCAGGTTGTGGCGCCGCTCCTGCGGACGGGCAAGGTGAGAGGCGATCATGGCATCAAAGGAAATCCCACGCGGGTCTAGCCCGTACCGCCTGAGAATAACAAGGTCATACTTAAGGTTCTGCCCGAGAATCCGTGGGGTCTCTTCCTCAATCAGGGGTCGCAGTGCATCCATGACCTCGTCTAACGCGAGTTGAGCGGGAACCCCGAGGTAGTCGTGCCCAACAGGGATATAGTAACCCTCATACGGTCGCGGAGAAAGAGCAATACCAACTATTTTAGCCCGCATCGGATCACGGCTCGTCGTCTCTAGATCAAGTGAGAATTCCTCCCCTTTTAAAATCTCCGTCACTAGGCGGTCGAGTTCACTTTTTTTTAAGATCGTTTTGTAGGTCGCTTTTCTCTCACCTTTTGTCACTTTTTTGAAAGCGGTCGCTTCTTTAAATCCAAGCTCGTTTAGTACAGAATGGAACTCAAGCTCGCTTAGAAGTTGGGCCAACCCCTGAAGATCAACTTTGCCCAGGCGATAGTCCTCAGGGATCTTCCCCACAGAAACGTCCTTCTTAAGAGTGATCAACCGGCGGGCTAGAAGGGCGTCAGCGATATGGGTCTTAAGGTTCTCCCGTACGCGCGCGTTTTTTACCTGCTCGATGTTTCGCAAAATCCCATCAAGGGAACCAAACTGTGCGAGAAGACGGGAGGCGGTCTTCGAACCAACGGAAGGGACCCCAGGGATGTTGTCCGAGGTGTCACCGACAAGGGACAAAAGATCAACGAGCCCCTCCGGTGTAACCCCGAACTTATCGCGCACCTTCTCTTTATCGAGGATTTCACCTTCACTATCCGGTCGATGGCCGGTCGGTTGGATGATAGACACTTTCTCGTCCACAAGCTGCGCTAGGTCCTTGTCCGAGGTGGCGATCAACACTGTCAACCCCTTCTCTGCGGCGCGGCGGGTGATACTGGCCAGGATGTCGTCAGCCTCTATTCCCTCTTCTGATATGAAGGGCACCCCGAGCCGCTTGAGAATCCCTTGGATCAGCGGAAATTGCGAGGCGAGCTCCTCTGGCATTTTCTTACGGGTCGCCTTGTATGATGGAAGAAGCTCGTGGCGAAAGGTCTTCCCTCCGGCATCGAAGACGACGGCAACATAGGCGGAAGGGAATGAGCGCATGATCTTAAGCAAAGCCCGCCAGAAACCGTAAACCGCGTTCACAGGTCGACCATCGCGCGTGGAGAGCTCGCGGATGGCGTAAAACGAGCGGTAGGCGAACGAGTGTCCGTCAAAGAGCAAAAGCCTCTTTTCGTCGGGCTCCTCCGGCAAGTTGAGAAGTTCTTTATAGGTACTCACATTCACCCCTGTCTATCCCTTGCAGGTCGAGCATGTAACAGAGCGCAAGGGCAAGCCCGTCAGCGACGTCATCCGGGTGAGGGATCTCATTAAGGTGAAGGAGTTGTTTCACCATCGCCTGCACCTGCCCCTTGCTTGCCTTTCCGTAGCCGGTGATGCGTTTCTTTACCTGAAGCGGGGTATAGCCGCGCACGGGGACGCCTACCGTGGCCATAAGGAGCGCCCCACGCGCCTCCGCGGTGAGCATCGCCGTGCGGGCGTTCCTCGCCAGGAAGACCTCCTCAATTGCCACTCCATATGGATGATAGGTCGAAATCAGGGCACACGCCTCCTCGTAGATCTCCCGCAGCCGCTGTGCTCGAGGTATTCCCTTCGTGGTCTCAATAATCCCCCCTGAGATCACCTCCCAGCCATCAGAAAGCGCGTGCACGACCCCATAGCCGGTAACAGCAAGGCCGGGGTCAAATCCAAGGGTAATCGCCTCACCCTTCATGGCAGGAAGTCCCGCAGCTTGCGATGCTCCTCATCCGCGTCACGGCAGGTGTGGTCAGGATGCTCGTTTAGATTGACACCACAAACCGGACACAGCCCGCGACAATCGGGCCGACAGAGAGGATGCGGGTCGAGCGAGGCCAGGATAAACCCCACGATCTGCGGAGAAAGGCCGAGGATATCCACCCCCGAAGGAATGGAAACCTCGAACACCTCTTTAAGATCTACCTGCGTGTACACCGGGGCGAGGCAACGGCGACACGGTCGCTCAACCGCGGTACAAATCTGTGTTTCAAGGTAAAGAGTGCCAAGCTGGGCGAACGCCTTTCCACTCACTACAATATCCTCCAGAAAGCGAACATCCTCAGACAAGGACGCTGTCTCCTCCGCGCTCAGCCGAAGGTTTACAGGAAATCTCTTCCCCGAGTTGTTGAGAAACTTGACCACGTTAAGGTTCATCATTTCGTAGACGGCGTGCGACATCCGCCGTCCTCCTCCCCTCCTTAACATCATGAACTCGGATGATATCCGCTCCGTTGATCACTGCCACGGCGTTTGCCGCGATCGTTCCCTCCAGTCGCTCACCTGCTGGTAGGTTAAGGATTTCGCCGAGGAACGACTTGCGCGAAAGACCGATCAAAATCGGTACATCAAGGTCAGTAAAACTGGAAAGCCCCCTCAGAATGGTGAGGTTATGCTCTAATCTCTTCCCAAAGCCGATCCCAGGGTCGATAATAATCCGCTCTCGGGGAACTCCCGAATCGAGTGCTGCCTCAATCCGCTCAGCGAGAAAGGACTTTATCTCTTCGACCGGGTCGGTGTAAACAGGGTTATCCTGCATCGTCTCCGGCGTTTCCAACATGTGCATCAACACCACAAACACCCCGCCCTCAGCAATTATGCCAGCCATTTCAGGATCGAAGCGAAGGGCGCTGATGTCATTCACGATCGCCACCCCGCACGCTATCGCCTCTTTGGCTACCGATGCTCTGGTTGTGTCGACAGAAAGGAGGACATCGCTTCGATTGCGGACCCCCTCGATCACTGGTATGACTCGCTTGAGTTCTTCAATTGATGAAAGCGGTTTTGCACCTGGCCGGCTCGACGCACCGCCAACGTCAATTATATCGGCCCCCTCCCTTCCCATCTGGAGGGCACGCTCAATAGCGTCAGTTGGCGTGAGATACCTTCCGCCATCATAGAAGGAATCTGGGGTGACGTTTAACGCCCCCATCACCAGAACCCGGTCCCTCTCTTTTACCCAGCTTGCTAGTCGTCTCATCTTCTTAAAATCCAAGTATACCACAGGAGGGCGGCGGATGGTGACGGTGTTTGACGGCACAGGCGGCGCTCACTACAATCCCTTGCAAGAGAGCAAAAGGGGTGATGACAATCGTTAGGGTATTGTTAACAACAACCATTGAGTCGGTAGGGCACATCGGTGAAGTGGTGAACGTGGCCGACGGATACGCACGAAACTACCTGTTCCCCCGTGGGCTCGCCACGAAACCAACACAGCACAACATCGCCCGTTATGAAAAGCCGAAGGCAGCTCACGAAACAGAGCTTCAGGAGCGGGAGGAAAAAGCACTCCACCTGCGCGACACGCTTGCCGATCACACGCTCGTTTTCACGCGCAAGGCACACGACGACGAGCGTCTCTACGGGTCGGTGCGAGTGGAGGATATCGTCTCACAAATCGAGGAAGAGCTAGGCAAGCACATTGAGCCTTCACGGGTACTGCTAGAACAGCCAATCGAGACGCTCGGCCCACATGCAGTGACGATCAACCTGTACAAGGATATCGCTTTAGAGCTACGCATCCGCATCGATAATGAGACTGGCCTCGAGGGGGCTAACAAGGAGGAGTAACCCGCAATGAAAAGCGGGTGGTCAGAGGGGATTGTCATTGTTTGCCTTGTTGCGTTTGCGTTTGTCGCAAGCGGTGTCGAGGTTCCCCTATTCGTCTGCGGCGAACCGGTGTCCCTCATTCATAAAGCTTTTTGGGATGATGATCAACTACTGGTCCCTTTGAGTGAGTTTGGTCTCAAGTTGGG
>DQCH01000117.1:0-4212 GCA_003545155.1 Candidatus Acetothermia bacterium | reverse complement strand
TCGGGGCGAGGGTGCATACGATCGGCAAGGAGATCTACGTCGAGGCCAAATCTTCTAACCTCACTTCGCTTGAGGCAACTGCAGAACAAGTGACCGTTCGTTTCGATACTTTCACCCCCTACAAAGCGATTGAGGGAGAACCGGGGACGATTCACCTTAGCTTCTACCACTGCTCTCTTGCTACCGCCCCGCGCCGACTCGCTGTGATCGGCGGACCAATCCTCTCGGTTAAGCTTTTGGCAGGATCGCAAAGCACGGTGGAGCTGGTAATCGAGGTATCTAGCGACTCCCTTCCTCAGACAAAACGGTTCGAGGCACCTGGGTTCTATTCGGTCTCGCTCACCTTTGACCATCAACTTCTAACCGAGACGCAGGAGGAAATCTCACCCTACATCACCTCCCACGAGATCGAGACTGACTTGGGTGAGGGACCGGTGAGGATCAAATACCTGTACGTAAAGGAATGGCGAGATCACTACCGCTTAACCCCTGCCATTCCTGAAGGCGGTGTGGGCACTATATCACCCTTAAAGGAGATGGCCCGTGCACACGGCGCGCACGCTGCGATTAACGCCAACTTCTTTGACACAGCAACCAACAACCCGGTCGGGCTTCTGATCGTAGATGGGGTAGTTCTAAGCTCCAACTACGAACGCCGCGCAGCGTTGGGGATCGATTTATCTGGCCGGTTAACCTTCTTCAATCCGATCGTTAATCTCTACTTACGCCGTGGCGCGGAGAAGATCACAATCGACGATGTAAACCGGCCGATCAAGTCGGATGAACTGATCGTCTACACCAAAGACTACACTGGTCTTACTGCACGCAGTGCTTCTCAACCCTTCCGTGTTGTCAAGGTGCGCGGCGATCGCGTCGTCGCTGTCCAATATTGCCCGTACGTAGTTGAAGATCGCTCCGCCACCCTCCTTGTGGCAAGTGGTACGGCACGCGCGCGGTTGATAGGCATAACCGTTGGAGAAGAGGTGAACGTAGAGTTCACTCTCGACCAAGGGGATCTCCTCGTCACCAACGTGGTTAGCGCCGGTCCGCTCCTCATCTTAAACGGGAGCGATATTCTCGACCTTAGAAGTGAGAGCTTTCAGCCGGACTCCTATTTAGCAAGCGGCCTCGCCGCTCGTAGCGTGTTAGCCACTGACTACTACGGTGGATTGGTCCTGCTCACGGTGGTGAAGGATGAAGGGAGCGTGGGAGCGAATTTCGACAACCTACTAAGTGTCCTTCACAGTCTGCCACAAAAGGTGAAGGACGCGATCGCGTTCGACGGTGGTCATTCAAGTTCGCTCGTGCTCAAGGACGGTGGCACTTACTGGGAGATCTTAAGTGGAGGACGGGTCGCGGTCGGCCTCCTCCTCGTCCCCACTGATCGATGAAACGCCTGGCTCGCGATGTTCTGTTAATGGCCCTGGCAACCGGCATCTCGCGAGTCNNGCTTTCTTTCTCCCTCACTTCCTCCGCCAGCTCCTTGCGGAAGGGGCACTCTCCACCGCATTTATCCCTGTCTTCACCGAGTCGCTGGTCGCCGACAAGGAGGCAAACCGGTTTGCCAGCAACGTCCTGTCTATACTTATCATCCTCTTCCCGATCATCGTCGCTTTAGGAATCCTTCTTGCCCCGTACTATCTCCCTTTTTTGGCAAGTGGCTTCTCTGAAGAGAAGCTCACTTTATCCATCCACCTGGCGCGCATTCTTTTCCCCTTCATCGCTCTTATGGGATTTGCTGCGGTGTTCATGGGAATCCTGAACGCGCACCATCGCTTCTTCGCCGCGTCGCTCGCACCGGTGTTGTTCAACCTAGGTATGATCACAGGCGCCCTGTTCCTCTCTTCTAGTTTCTCGCTTGAACCGATCTATGGATTGGCCGTAGGGGCCTTGCTCGGTGGGGGGGGACAACTCCTCTTTCAGATCCCAGCCCTGCGCAGTGTTGGGTTCCACTTTCACTTTACCCTGACACCGCTTCATCCGGGAATCCGCCAGATGGGAAGATTGATGATTCCAGCACTCCTCGGGCTAGCCGTCACCCAAATTAACCTCCTCGTCGACAACAAGATTGCCTCACACCTGGGGGATGGAGGAATCTCCTCCCTGCAGTATGCAATGCGCCTGTTTCAACTCCCGCTGGGAGTGTTCGCAGTGAGCATCGCTTCCGCTCTCCTACCGCGTTTCTCGGCCGCCCTCGCCCGTGGTGAGCATGATCGCTTCTCGGCACACCTTAAGGATGGAATCAGTTCCAGCACGTTCATCCTGCTCCCAGCCATGGTCGGCCTGTACGCCATCGGCCCCGACGTCATTCGTCTGTTATTTGAGCATGGCAGTTTCTCCCCGCCCGATACCTTACGCACAGCGCACGCCCTCTCATATTACCTCGTCGGTGTCCTCCCCTATGGGCTTATGTACATATTCACCCGTGCTTTCTACGCTATAGGGCGCACTACCCTCCCACTTCTCGCCTCCTGCTGCGCGGTGGCAGCGAACATCGCCTTCGACCTGCTTCTTGTTGGACCAATGCGCGAAGGAGGACTCGCCTTGGCAACCTCGATCGCCGGGAGCGTCAACGTTGCGATCCTCTTTTTGTTCTTGTGGCGGACGATCCATCCCGATGGCATACTGTTGAGGCGATTGGTGAAAATTGCTCTTGGTTCTGGGCTTGTCTTTGCCGTTGCCTGGGTAACGCGACAGTCAATCGGTGAGGGATCACGAGCGCTGGCGGTCTTCCTCCCCACGCTTGCAGGGATCACGTTCTACCTGGTTTACGCCCGCACAAGCGGCCTATGGAAGCTTCTTAGATCAAGCGGCGAAAATCACTCGGGGTAACGATTAAGCCGCTTTGTTCCTGTTGTTCCTCTTCAGGGAAAAGCCCCTCCAGGTGGGCGAAGAGCCCTTGCAGGAAGGCGCGCGGTGCCTCCGGCTCTCGTAATGAGGCGACCATCTTTGCCAGGCGGGTCAGCCCCTCCTTGAGGAGCTCTCGCAACAGCCTCCCTTCCTCTAGCTGGGGCGCTAATTCCTCCCACAGGAGGCGTCCAAGCAGGGAGGGAGCCTGAGTGACAAGTTCAATCGGGCTCATGCGGATGGTGAGTTCGGTAAGTGCTACTTCTACGTCGGCGTCGGTCAGCCCCTCAACCCCTTCAGCCACCCGCTTTAGCAGGTATTCAAGGGCGATAATCAGTTTAAGGTCTGCTTCCCGCCCACGCAGGTCCTCGTTAATCTTCAACCATACCTCGTGGTAGCGAGCGCCCTGCTTATCACGTTGGAACGCCTCGTGGTGCTCGAGGTGCGGGCAAGTGGATGGGCAGGAGATTCTCACAAGACGGTTCTCCCCACAGCAGCGGCTACAGATCGGTCCAGCGAGAACCGGACAGTAGCGATTGCCCCGCCTTTTACCACAGCGAAGGCACTTCTCCGCCATATTCTAGCCGCTATAGCCGAGCTGTTCCCTGGCCGTGTCGGAGAGCAGATCTGGTGTCCAAGGAGGGTCCCACACCAGGCTGACCTCCACATCGACCTCCTCAAATGCCTCACGAATGGCTTGTTCGACGCTCCCGGCAAGCATCCCCGCCATCGGGCACCCCGGGGTTGTGAGGGTCATATCGACACCGATCTTGTTCCCTTGTATCTGAATGTTATAGATAAGCCCCAGGTCGACCACATTGATCCCCAGTTCCGGGTCAATCACATCCTCCAAGCAAGATGTCACCATATCAGTCGTGATCTTCATCGTCGGCTCCTTGCAGTTTCGCCACCATTATAAAGGGGATGAAACTACCGATCAAAAGGAAAGATACCTTGCCGCTTTGCGGGCCCAGCGGTCGGCAGCAAGAAGCGTAGAGAGAATCACCTCATCTTGGTTTCCCGCATCGGAACTAATCTCCCTGAGGTTGGCCTCGTCAGATTCCCAGCGGGAGAGGATCGTCTGCAGCCCACTGGCAATCCCGGTGAAGGGGATCCCCCCTTCCAAGAACCGCTCCACGAGGACTTCATCTGCTGCGTTGACTACCGCAGGCGAGGTCCCTCCCTGCTTTGCTGCTTTAAGCACCGTCGCGAATGCAGGGAAGTGCTCATGGTCAAGCGTCTCAAACTCCATCCTTGATATCTCCTCAAGGTCAAGTCGGGGAAGTCCCGTCTCCACGCGTTTTGGGTGGGTAAGGGCGTACTGGATTGGGATACGCATATCCGGCGAGGCAAGCTCGGCAAGAA
>DQCH01000006.1 GCA_003545155.1 Candidatus Acetothermia bacterium | reverse complement strand
TCCTCATACACCTTCGGTTCCTGGTTATTCATCGAGCCACTTTTTCACTCTCTTGATATCAAGCCAAGTCAGATATTTCGGGCTTCCCTTAGCCCGGGAGGGGTATCGTAATAGGTAGCTGGGGTGGAACATGGGAAAAAGCTGGATCCCGCCGCGCCAGGGCAGGAAGGTCCCGCGTATGCTGGTAATCCCTGAAGCACTCGGGAAAAGCCACTGGGTAGGGGTGTTTCCCAGGGTAATAATCAGACCAGGGTTGATCAGAGCAATCTGCGCCTCCAGATAGGGCAAGCACGCTTCCATCTCCTTCTTAGTCGGGACCCGGTTCCCTGGCGGCCGACATTTAACCACGTTGGTAATATATACCTCTTCACGGGTGATTCCGACCGAGGCAAAGACCTCATCGAGCTTCTGCCCCGCTGGCCCCACGAACGGCTTTCCGGTTTGATCCTCGACCTCCCCAGGCCCCTCTCCAACGAACACCACCCGTGCATGAGAATCCCCCTCACCGAACACGATGTTGGTTCTTGTCTCACTTAAGGGGCACCTAGTACATTGCTTGACTCGGGGTTCCAATGTATCTAAGGTCAAAGTGCTTGGGTTTTCCAGGATCTGATCCATGGTCATTACTTATTCGGCCCTATCGCCTTTGAGGAAATCAGGGCAGATGAGCACAAAGTCCACTTTTTAAAAGCGGGCAACGGGAGTCGAACCCGCGACCCTCAGCTTGGGAAGCTGATGCTCTACCTCTGAGCTATGCCCGCGTACATGCAATTATAGCACACGCAAGGGGTGACAGCAATTTAGCCCCGCAGTGCTTCCAAGGCAGGAAGGGACTTCCCACGCAGAAGAGCAAGACAGGCGCCACCGCCCGTGGAGATATAGGAGATCCCATCAGCCTGTCCCATCTTTGTTACCGCCTCGCCGGTTTCCCCTCCTCCGACAACGGTGAACGCATCTGAATTTGCAAGTGTCTCGGCGATTGCCCGTGTCCCGTGGGAGAACTGCTCGATCTCAAACGCCCCCATCGGCCCGGTCCAGACCACCGTGTTCGCCTCCGCTATCTGCTCGCGGAACTTTCGCATTGTCTCCGGTCCAATGTCAAGCCCCATCCAGCCAGGCGGGATCCGCTCTGCACGGCAGGTAACGGCCTCAGCAGTTGCGCTTATCTCTTGGGCGATCACAACGTCCCGCGGCAGGAGGATCAAGACCCCCTTCTCATATGCAGTACGGATTAGCTCCTTGATCTCTTCCACCAGTGATTCATCGACGACTGAGTCACCCACAAGGTACCCCTTGGCGCGCAGGAAGGTGAACGCAACCCCGCCACCAACGAGCACTACATCGACTCGGTCAAGGAGGTCGCGCAGGGCTTGAAGTTTGCTCTTCGCCTTCTTTCCTCCGATGATCGCAAGGTAGGGGCGCTTTGGCTCATCGATGAGGCACGAGAGGGCCTCGATCTCCTTCTGCACGAGCATCCCCGCGTAGGCAGGGAGGTAGTCGGAGATCCCCAGTGTGGAGGCGTGCGCTCGGTGGAGGGTGGCAAAGGCGTCATTCACGTAGAGGTCTCCCAAGGCGGCCAGACGGCGCGCAAACTGCGAATCATTTGCCGTTTCCTCTGGGTGGAAGCGCAGGTTCTCAAGGAGAAACAGGTCCCCTGCTTCCCCATCGTCGATCGCCTGCTTGACTTCTTCGCCGACACAGTCGTCGAGCTTCCGTACCGGATGGTTCAGAAGGGCTTGCAGCCTTTGCCCAACCGGATCGAGGCAAAGTTCGGGGACAACTTTCCCCTCTGGACGCCCGAGATGGCTCAATAGAACCAGCTTCGCTCCGCGGTCAAGGAGGCCCATCAACGTGGGGAAGGAGGACTTAATCCGCGCATCATCACTCACATCCCTGTCTTTTAAGGGGACATTGTAATCGACTCTTACCAGCACAGTCTTTCCTTCAACTGTCGCGTCCTGCACACACCAAAGTCCACTGAGGAGCCCATCCATTCGCTCCCTCCTTTCTTCAGTTACCCAATTGAACACCGTTATTAAGGCGATTATAATTGTTCGTGATGAACAATCAAAACCTTATCCTCCTGGGAATCGGTCTCTTCGTTAGCCTGATCGTGACCATCGCCGCTGTTGATCAGTATCTCCTAAGTGAACATGACCCCATGGAACCAGATGGCCTGATCTGGCGGGTGCGGACCGCATTTTCTCGCATCAAAGATCTAGAGGCTGTGCTTGAGGTAATCGAGAGCGGCGATGAAGACCGTACTGTCCGGATGCTTGTCCGGTTACTGAGAGGACCGGAGCCCGCACTTAGCGTTCGCTATCTCTCTCCGGATATAGTGAGAGACGAGCTCTTCACCGTCGACCGTGACCTGCTCTCTCACTACCTCCCTCAGGAGAACTTGGTCGTGATCAAGCGGTGGATCGGTCTCCCGCTGGCAGACGTGGGAGTGGCCAGTTTCAACCTCACGCAATTGGAAAAGGAATGGAAGGCGGGAATGGTGAGGTTGCGAGTGGTGCGGGACATATCAGGTTTCGGCGCAGACCTGTTTCCCTCCCCGATCCTCCTTGAGGAGACACTTTCCGGCTACCCGCGCTCGGAACCGTTCTCCATCTGGTTGGGTACACAGAAGGAGACTCCTTCCCTCCCCGGTTTCGCCGGGTTCGAAGGGACACTATCAGGAGGCTCGATCCAAGGAGGGTACATCCTTGAGGTGACCGATGCACGGAGCGGTGAACTCTCGCGCATGATCTGGATCGACCGAGAGAGTTTCATGGTGAAAAAGATCGTCTTTTTTGCAGAAGGCAGGCGCACAACCAGCATCCGCGTGCAGCGGATTACGCTTGATCAAGGTTTGACCGCGGAGGAGATCCTCGCCCTACCACATGGGGTAGAAATTATCCGCGGTTAGGGATCTTACCCGATGAGTTTCTTGAACTGTCGCAAGTTCATCTGATACTCGATGAAATCTCGAAACGCGTCTTCTTCGGCAAACGGGGACTCGATCGCCGAGGCCTCGAAAACTTCGTCGGCAATATAGATCGGGCTCCCCATGCGTAGGGCAAGGGCTAGCGAGTCGGAGGGGCGCGCGTCGATCTCCATTATCTTCCCACTGGGGTTGCGCAAGAAGATGGAAGCGTAGTAAGTTCCATCCTTGAGCCCGCTAATCTCGACCCTTTCCACACTTCCATTGAGATCGTCAATGATTTCCTTCATTAGATCATGAGCGAGAGGACGCGGAAAGCGACCACTCTGCAGCCCGAGGGCAATTGACATCGCCTCGGCCTCACCAATCCAAATAGGCATCGCCTTGCTCGAGTGTCGATCCTTCAAGAGAATAACTGGAGCACTGTTGTAGGGATCTACCAATAACGCCTTGATTTCCGCCTCACGCATCACTCGTCTCCTTTGGTTCTCTGTAGGACGACCGTTGGCCTCCTATTATAGCAAGATCTCCCCCCACTGACAACGGTGATTTGCAACCGCCGTTGAGGTGGCTACACTTGACGGTGAGGTGGTGTTATGTGTGGAATCATTGGGTACGTAGGAAGGGAGCCGGTTGTTCCCCTGCTGTTTGAAGGCCTAAAGCGGTTAGAATACCGTGGCTACGACTCAGCGGGAATCGCCATCTTGGAAGACGGCCACATGACCCTCTTCCGCCGAGCAGGGAAGGTCGGGCAGTTGGAAAGTGAGGTCAATGTCCGAAAGCTCTCCGCTCGGACCGGGATTGGACACACTCGCTGGGCGACGCATGGGGCCCCCACAGCAGAGAACGCTCACCCCCACCTCGATTGCCGGGGGAAGATCGCCGTTGTACACAACGGAATCATCGAGAATTTTCACTCTTTAAAGGAGAGCCTTATCGCCTCGGGGCACCGCTTCCGTTCGCAGACAGACAGCGAGGTTCTCGCTCATCTGGTTGAGGAACATATGGACGAGGACCTGCTCAGGGCAGTAGCCACGGCTGTCTCCAAGGCGGAAGGAGCGTTCGCCCTCGCGATTCTCTCAGAGGACGACCCAGAGCGAATCATCGTCGCCCGGCGCGGGAGCCCACTCGTCCTTGGAAAGGGGAAAAGTGGAACCTTCGTCTGTTCGGACATCCCGGCGATCGTTGGTAACGCCACGCAGGTCGCGTTCCTTGCCGATAATGAGGTGGCAGAGTTGACCCCCGAAGGTTTCCGCGTTATCGACTTTAGTGGAAATGAGGTCAAGTGCCCTCTCCAACCGGTGACTATGGATACACTCTCCATACAGAAGGGTGGGTTCAAACACTTCATGTTAAAGGAGATTCACGAGCAGCCGCGCGCGGTGGGAGAGACCCTGCGCGAAAAGGTTGGAGCAGACGCTTCAACGATTCACCTTCCCGGCTTAAGCGAACTGGATACGGACTTCGATCAGGTCTATTTTATCGCCTGTGGTACGGCGTACCACGCCGGCTTAGTAGCAGAATGCCTATGGGAGAGGATCCTCCCAGTGCCTATCCAATCGGTGATAGCCTCAGAGTTTCGGCAGCGCGACATGCACATCACCCCGCGTACCCTTGTCGTCGCCGTCTCTCAGTCAGGGGAGACAATCGATACCCTGATGGCCCTTCGCCGGGCGAAGGAGAAGCAAGCGAGGACGGTCGCGCTCGTTAACTCGATCGGCTCAGCGATCGAGCGGGAGTCAGACGGGGTCGTCTACACCCGTGCTGGGATTGAGATCGGTGTAGCAGCAACGAAGACCTTCTCCGCTCAGATCGCCGCCCTCTCTCTGCTCGGCCTTTACCTTGCCTCGAAGCGCGGTGAAATCACCGAACAAGAAGCAAGAAGCAAGTTGGCCGATCTTAACTTCCTTCCGGGCCAGATCACAGAGGTGCTAACCCGTGAAGAGGAGATCGCCGCGCTGGCCGGGCGGTTCTACGGTGCAAGTGATTTCCTCTTCTTGGCCCGCGGCTCCCTCTATCCGATCGCTCTTGAAGGGGCGTTGAAACTGAAAGAGATCTCCTACATCCATGCCGAAGGATACCCTGCCGGGGAGATGAAGCACGGGCCGATCGCGCTGATCGATGAGCAAATGCCGGTAGTGGTCCTTATATCAAGGCATGTCGCCTACGAAAAGGTACTCTCCAACATCGAGGAGGTTAAGGCGAGAAAGGGGATTGTCATCGTGCTCACCGACCGTTCGAATGACCCTGCGCTCACGCGACTCGTCGATTACACTCTCCTCCTCCCCTCAGCTGCGCCGATATCCCTCCCGGTCATTTACACCATTCCACTGCAGCTCCTAGCTTATCACATCGCCGTGTTACGCGGGACAGATGTTGACCAGCCACGCAATCTGGCTAAAACAGTCACCGTGGAGTAATTTGGCGATCGGACGGACCCTCCGTCTAATTGGCAAGCGCGTAGACGAGGTTGTAGATCTCAAGGTTAACGTTCCCACTTGGCTGTTCGATCTTTGCAAGTGGAATTGTGAGTACTTGTTTACCAGAAAGGGCGGCCATCACTCCACTTTTCCCCTCGCTTAAGAGGCGGACAGCGGCCTGCCCCAGGCGACATGCAAGGATCCGGTCAAAGGCAGTCGGTGATCCTCCTCGCTGCAGGTGACCGAGGATGGTAAGGCGGGTCTCGATCGACCCGCTCTCCTCGAGGAAGTGACTTACCGTCCGGCCAATTGAACTTCCTTTCTCTGGCTTTGTACCTTTCGGTGCGAATCCCTCGGCGACGACGATGATCGAGTGGTGCTTACCCTTTCTCAACCCCTCCTCGACCTGTCTCGAAACCCACTCCAGCGCGGTCGGAACCTCGGGAATGAGGACGACCTCTGCCCCACCAGCGAGCCCACCCATAAGGGCGATATACCCTGAGGTTCTTCCCATCACCTCAGTCACGAATGCCCGCTCGTGCGAAACCGCGGTGTCCCGGATCCGGTTGAGCCCCTCGACCACCGTATTCAGCGCTGTGTCGACCCCAATCGCCATTGTAGTTCCGTAGATATCGTTGTCGATCGATGCAGGGATTCCCACAGCAGGAAGGCCCTGTTCCTGCAGCCACCGTGCTCCTTTGAGAGACCCATTTCCCCCAATGACGATCAGCCCGTCGAGTTGCCACTTCCGCACCGTGGCCAGGGCGTGACCCTGTCCCTCCTCGGTGAGGAACTCAGCCGAGCGAGCTGTGTGCAGGATAGTACCCCCACGTTCGATGATTCCACCGACCGCACGGTTATCCAGGGGGACCAACTCCCCCTCGATCAGACCGGCGAAGCCACGCTTTACCCCGAACATCTCCAGGCCTAGTTCGCTTCCACACCGGACCGTGGCCCGGATCGCCGCGTTCATGCCCGGACTATCCCCTCCACTTGTCAATACGCCAATGCGCGGCATTGTATGCCCCCTTCCCGCGCGACGGCCTTTATTTCCGACCTGTAGCCGTCGACGGAGTAAGACATTCCTCGAAGAGCTTCAGGAAACGAAACGCCGATTTCTGGGTGGAGAGCTCCTCGGCTGTCCGTAATGCGCCTTGACAAAGTCGCTCGTAGCGACCTCGGTCGTTTAGAAATTCGAGCGTCATCCGGCCAAACTCCTTTGCATCTTCAGGGGCAAGGATGCCGTTCACCCCATCGCGGACGACATCAAGGACTCCCATCTCCCCGATCGCTACCGCTGGAGTTCCACCGGCCATGGCCTCCACGAGGACCAAACCCTGCGTCTCGGTCTTGGAGGCAAACAAGAATAAGTCAGACGCTTTATACAGATCGATCAACTTAGCGGAATCGATAAAGCCGGTGAAGATAACAGCACTGTTCAGGCCACCTCGCCTGACCTGCTCCTGAAGCAGCTCTCTCTGTGGGCCATCCCCGGTGAGGACGAGCACTGCACCTGGGTCCGCCTTGTGAATCTCCTCAAAGGCCCGCAGGAGGAAGCAAAGGTTCTTCTCCGCCGCCAGTCGTCCAGAACAAAGAAACAGATGTGCCCCCTTCGGGATTCCCAATTCACAACGAGGATCCCAGACCGGCTTTCGCTGAAACAAAGGGAGATGCACCCCGGCGGGAAGGACATGAATTGGACGGTGAACCCCGTAACGGAGGAGTTCCTCTTTGATTGGGATAGACGGTACCGTCACCGCGGTGCAGCGGTTGCAGAAAGTGGCCGAGGCCTCCTCGGCTGCCTTCTTCGGGGGACGCAGCGGGCGTGGTAAGTAGTGCCGATACGCTGAAAGGTAGGTATGATAAGTATGGATATGGGGAATGTGGTAACGCATTGCCATTACTAGTGCAACGGCCCCCAGTGAAAACGGCGTATGGCTATGGACGATATCGAGATCCTTGAAGCTCCTTGTTGCCTCTCGATTGTAGGGTAAAGCAACCTGAGATGTTTTGTAAAAGAGAAAGGGACGTGAGCGGAAGCGGAACACACGCTCCTCCTCATCATGGAATCCCGGGTACCCTGGCGCGTAGACGTAGGCTTGGTGCCCCAGTCGCTCCAGTTCCTCCTTCAGCCAGTGAACCACAGTGGTCACCCCACTGATTTCTGGAAGGTAGCCGTCAGTGAACAGGCCTATGCGCATGGCTTATCCCCTCTCCGAAAGACGACCTCCCCGCCGACGAAAGTCATCTCAACGTGCAGCTCGACAATCCGTTCCGGTACGCTATTAGGATCCTGGTCGAGAACCACCAAGTCGGCGTCCATCCCAACCTCGATCTTTCCTTTCTTCGCCTCCTCAAAGGAGAGGTACGCCCCCGCCTTAGTGTAGCAGGAAATCCCCTCGCTAACACTTACCCGCTGGCTGGGATGCGGGGCATTCACCGCCCAGTGCAGGCCGTACAGAGGAGAGATCGGCATACAGTCCGAGCCAAAGGCAAGCGGAAGCCCAGCCTCAAGGACGAGGCGGTGAGGGTCACTCTGCCAATCGCGCTGTGCCCCCAGCCTTGCCTGATACATCTTCTCGTCCCCGGACCAGTTTCCCACGAAGTTGGGCTGCATAGAGATGTTTAACCCCATATCCCTTGCCCTCGCGATCTGTGCCTCGGTAGGAAGCTCGAAGTGCTCAATGCGGTGGCGTAGTTCTCGTGAGGTTCCAGCGGTCAAATGTGCTCTTAGAACTTGCTCGATCGCTCGATCGCCGATGGCGTGAATGGCGGTTTGTAGGCCCGCCTTCTCAGCGCGGCGGACCAGATGGACAAGTTCTTCATCCGTGTAGTTTAAGCTCCCATTCTCTCCGGAATCAACGAACGGCTCCTCGAGAGCGGCGTTCCCCGCGCCGATTGACCCATCAGCGAAAAGCTTCACCCCTCCAAGCCGTAGCCACTCGTCGCCGAACCCACTCTCGATTCCAAGTGTCTCCAGAGCGTCGAGGCAAAAGATCTCAGGATAAAGAGTCACCCGCAATTTGATCCTCCCTCGTTCTCGCATATAGGGGCGGATCCAATTGGATGGGAGCATGGTATGGACTGAGGTAATCCCGAGGCGATGGGCGAGCGCGGTCGCTGCGTAAAGCGCATCACGCAACGTCTCTGCATCTGGTTCGATCGTACGGAGAAACGCGAAGGCCTCCTTCTCACGCAGGATACCGCGGCTGATGTCGACCTGCCCTTGGTTAACGTCTGCGGGGATCTGTTTTAGGGCGAGGTTGCTAACGGTGAGAAGGTGACCGTCTATGCGGACGGCAACCACGGGATTCTTCGGCGCGATTCGGTCGAGTTCCTCGCGACTCAGGTAACTTGGATCCTGCCACACGCTCTCATCCCAACCACGACCGATGACCCACTCTCCCTCACCACGTGCCCGTACCGCCTCGGCGAGTTTGGCGAGCGTATCGGCCCGGTTCAGCTCCGAGAGGTCGGTCACCGAAGAAATCTCCTCAAGACCGACCTGAAGGAAGTGTGTATGAGCGTCTATAAAGCCTGGAAGAACCGTTCTCCCCCTAAGGTCAATCGTCTGCGTGATTTCCGAAGCAAGTGGCGCCATCTCCTCCACCTGGCCAATGGCGAGGACCTTTTTCCCGCCGATGGCAAGCGAGTCAGCCAAGGGGACCGTCGGGATCACCCCTCCCTTAAGGATCGTCTCCGCCTTACTTAATATCATCTCTCAAGGAGAATTCTAGTCTCAATGGGAGATAAGAGCAACGGGAGCCTGAGAGTTGGGAAGGCGGCAAAAGGGCGTTAACGTATGAGCAAGGAGATAGCGATGTCGAACAGGTGCGACGCTGCCGCTTATTCGTTTGTGTAAGCTCTAGTTTGGTGAACAGCGGAAGGGAAAGCGTGGAAGAGGGACGAAACACAAGGTGTCTGTAGTCGGAATGTTGGAGAGAGACAATGGTCTTACGCGAGACTTGAGTGCAATTTGGCCTACGAGCCGATTTGTGACAAAGGTTCAGAAACGGCACAAACTGTCGTCTCCGTTCCGCTTAGAGCCTGTTCTTCGTCCTTGGTACTGGCGGAAGTGACTCAGATTACGCACTTGTATTCCCTGACCGCATATTTGCTGGTTGTAAATGTATTCCAGGAGCTCCACATAGGGAGGAATCGAGAGAGCCAATTAAGGGGTATACTAACCCAGCTAGCTCAGGAATAGGCGCATGCATGCTCTCACTAATTCCGCTTTTGGGGAGATAGGCTTTAAGGCGAAATTCATCATTGGGCCGAAATGCGAGAATCAAGTTCACGACAAGTCAGAGTCAGATTTGAGCTTACTCTTTACCCGCGAGCATTTCCCGATAGAGTGCTAGAAGCTGCTTACGGATGTGCTCTTTGTCGAATTGGGTTAGAAGCTCTCTTGAGATCGAGCGCCCCTGCTCACGAAAAGCTGGCTCTGTTGCCATACGTTTGGTTAGTGCGATGAACTCCTCCACGTCCTTAGCCTTGATATAGGGATGCTTGTATAGGTAAGCGTACTCGGGAATGTCTCTGTAGATAACGGGTAGGCCTGCAGCCGCAGCTTCCATGGGAGCCAATGGGCAGTTTTCTTGGTAGCTCGGGAAGAGGAAGAGATCGGCAGCGTTGTAAACAGCCGGCATCTCTTCCAGGTCGAAAAGCCCGGCGAACTTGACCCGCTCCTCACTTGCCTTGATTCGCTTATTGATTCTGGCAATCCCTTCGGTCAGCACACCGAACGGACGCCCACCCACCCAGACAAAGGTCAGATCCGGGCAAGCCTCAGCAATATCAAGGAAGTCCTCGACACCTTTGCGCCCTTCCAGTTGACCAACACCCAGAACTACGAAAGCATCTTCACGCAACCCGAGCTGTGCACGACCGGCCGCCCGTAGTTTGGGTGAAGCCGTGAATTTCCCTACATCGATAGGATTGTGAATTTCAACAATGCGGGTGTTGGCCCCAAGCTTACGGATTGCTCTTCCCACGGCAGGGGAAATAGCGATACACACGTCGGCGTAAGAATAGACCCGGCGCAAGTACCAACGAACGAAGAACTTGAGGAATGGGTAGGCTGGAAGCGAACCCTTAATCGAATCCGGTATCACATGTGCAGTGAAAACCCGCCGACCTCGGTAGCGGCGACCTTTCCAGAAGTAATAGGGGCCGTAGGTGTGGGCGTGCATAATATCACCCCAGCCTTCCCCATTGACAATGACTTCGAGATTATCATGTTCTTTTAGAAGCTTAACACAGTCCACGAACGCGGTGTGCACTCCTTGCCCCTTTACCATGAAAGCTGTCTCAGAAACTACGTGAATTCGTGCAGGTTGTTGCATAGTGGTCAGTAGCAGTCCCCCTTGCTTGATCTCGAAGATCGTTCGAATACTAGCTCCATTATACCAACANNCCCTCTCTGTGTCAATATGACTGAGACAGCTACCCGCCATAGAATTACTGTAGAAAGTGGAGGGGAGAGAGGACAATGATCACCGACACGATCATGGGAGTCTCAGCGATGGAAGCCAAATAGGCAACCATCCTTGATAGGAGGAGGAGCTATATTGTGCCATCTGTGAAAGGCAGTCCCGCTCCTTGCTTTGTAGTTACCTACTGCTGGATCTCCAGCCCGGCCGGGCGAGCCCCAGGGAATCCCGTGATCTTGTTCCCG
Source organism: Candidatus Acetothermia bacterium (assembly GCA_003545155.1). Lineage (GTDB taxonomy): Bacteria > Bipolaricaulota > Bipolaricaulia > UBA7950 > UBA9294 > UBA9294. Next base: position 119 of record DQCH01000006.1, on the reverse strand, counting down.
GTGGGCATCCTAGTATCCAGATTTATCTGAACGATCTCGTGGGAATCGACATTAATAACCCACAGGTACCCGTCGTAGATATCGATCGCCGAGATGGAGGAGACAGGGATATAGACCGG
>DQCH01000077.1:5738-14067 GCA_003545155.1 Candidatus Acetothermia bacterium | reverse complement strand
CTTTCACTCATCACTATGAGATGAGCAGCGCCCTTTTCAGCGCTTCTTCTACTTGCGATATAAGATCGGGTGGCAAATCTCCCAACTTCCGCTGGAGCACAGATTCGTGGACAACGGCAATCTTTTCAGCCTTGAGTAGTGAAGTCTTCTTGAGCCCAATTTGTGGAAACGTAGGATAGTCATCCTCAATCTTCACCCAAGTCTTACGCAACGGTCCACTAGGAACTCGGGAGAAGATACCCAGTACAATAACATCTTCTCCATGAAGCGCCAACACGAAGGCGGGTCTACGTTTTGTAGAAGAGAGATCACTAAAGGGAAACCGTACCAGCCACACCTCCCCACGCTTAGGCTTAGGCATCGTAGACGTCTTCGCCCTCTTTGTTCCACTCCTCAAAGCCGGTCTTTGCCAGCTGCATCATAGCGACGGTCTCCACTCGTTCCTCAATTGCATCCACTAACATCAGGAGTTCCTGTGCTGGCAACTGCAAGATCAGGGCCTTAACCTTCTCTACGCTCAAATCCAGCGTTACTTGAAGCATCGCTTTCACCTCCAGCCCAGTCTAACACACGTCGGCCCCTACTGCCAGCATCCTACGTCCTAAGTCCAAGGCCGTAGGCCAGTAGGTGGTAGGTAACGGGCGCTAGGTGATGAGTGATGTTGACGCTTTGCTTCCACACACCCAGATTTCTGTGATTTCTCACGGTCTCGTGTTTGTTCTCCCCCATCGCTCACCCTCCACGCATCACTGTCCTCAAACGTAGCGCATAGTGCTTAGAACTTTGTACACATTCGCAATTTCCATTTCGCAATTCGCCATGCCTTTCCCCCCTTCATCCCTAATCCTGCCTTTCCCCATCACCCCTCACTGCTTTAGCCGCCCTTGCGCGAACCTTGTCGTTTCAGCCTTTCTCTTAAGTTACACACGCGAAACGACAAGGAACCCAAGCCATGAACTGATTCAAGGTTGAAATTCTTGCTCTCTGTACCTAGACTTCTTAAGGAGGCTCAGTGGAGGGTGTTGCAAAAACTCCTTTTCCTTACGAAACGAAACAAAAGCTTTTACCGCAGAGCACGCTGAGTACGCAGAGGGTACTATAAACCTCAATATTCAATCTCAGCGGTCTTTGCGCCCTCGGCGGTAAAATGATTAAAACTGGGATTTGAGCTTGAAACCAAGCAGCAAAAGAAGATTTACGCAACAGGCTGAGTGGAGGCGATTATTATGCCGGTCAAAACAGAATATCAACATGTTGTCCTAGATGTGAAAGGCGTTCCGATTATTAAGGGCACTTCCACAAAGGTCATCGAATTGGTTGTGGAAAGATTGGCGTATGGATGGAGCCCAGAGGAATTGCACTTTCAGCATCCCTATTTAACCCTCGGTCAGATTCATTCAGTTCTTGCTTACTACTGGGATCACGCCGAGGAGCTTGACAAGGAGATCTCCAAGCGGTTGAAAAAGGTGGACGAGCTCCAGGAAAAGGCGAAGAAAGGACAAACACCACTTGTTGCGAGGCTCAAGGGCTCCTCTAAATGGGTATCGCTCTCTACATGGATGTGCACATTCCTCGAGCAATTACCCTTGGGCTCCGAATGCGGGATGTCGACGTGCTCACTGCCCAAGAAGATGGTGCAGACATATTGCCCGATCCTAATCTACTGGATCGGGCAACCCAACTCGATCGGGTTATCTTTACCTTCGATGATGATTTTCTTGCTGAAGCTGCAAAGAGGCAGCGTGAGAACAAGCTGTTCACTGGGGTCATCTATGCCCATCCTTTGCGCATTTCGATTGGACTATGTGTCCATGACCTGGAGTTAATCGCAGAAGTTGGGGAGCCGTGATTGACGACAATTATTCTTCCCGGTCAACGACAATTATTTTTCCCGTTTACCGATGGTAGCACAAACCTCCCCCGATGAGTAGATCGCCGGACAGGAGATACCCCATGACCACGGCGACCTCTTGAGGGGCATCGCGGGCATGACATCTTAGCTTCAGTGGTCCTTTCATGTTACTTTCACCTCCTTTCTTTTTGCCTGCTCCATACGGTAGCTGGAGATGTTCAACTCCAGAATGATGCTGTGGTGAACGAGCCGGTCGATGGCAGCAGCGGTGGTCATTGGATCCTGAAAGATGCGTTCCCATTGCGAGAAGGGAAGGTTGCTGGTAATCATTACGCTTCCTCGTTCATAGCGGTCGGCTAACAGGGTGAACAGCACTTCCATCTCGTCGCGGTCGTGTTGCACGTAGCCGATGTCGTCAAGGATAAGCGCATCGTATTTCCGTAACCGTTTGAGGAGCCGGGCGAGCTTGAGCTCGTGTTTGGCTCGCAGGAGGTCCTGAACAAGTAGACTGCAGGGTGTGAAGTAGACCCGCCGTCCAGCCCTGATCAGTTCCTGCCCGATGGCGCACACCAGATGCGTCTTGCCACTACCAGGGTTGCCAAAGGCGAGGATGTTCTCGGCACGGTCAAGGAACGACCCTTCAACCAGAGTCCGGACTTGATGGACCACCTTCTGGGGGAAGCGCTTAAGATCCAGTGCGTCAAGCGTCTTCTCCAGTGGTAGTCGAGATTTTCTCAGGTACCGTTCGACACGGTTGTGCCGGCGAACCTCACACTCTTGTTCAACGAGCTCCAACAGGTACTGTTCGTAGCTCAGGCTCTCTTGTTGCGCCAGCTGAGCTGCCTGTTGGTAGCAAGCCCGCACCCCAGGCAACCGCAGTTCCTTCAGGCGCTGTGCCACCTGGGTGTGGATGTCGATCGTGTGTAGACTCATATCCCCACCTCCTGGGTGCAGAGCAACTCACTACTGAGTAGTTCGCTACTGAGCAGCTGGTCGTAGGTGCTCAGGTCAACGGTATCGACAGCGACATCGGCGACCGGCGGGATCTCATGTGCGGAGCGGACCATCCGTTTGACAGCATCAGCATTGATCGGCTGCTCCTGGTCGAGCAACACACGCAGCGCCTCGTTCACTCCCGCTTCGGTCTCGCGAGCGGCCAACTGGAGAATCTTGAGGTACTCTTTGTGCCCCCGCGCCGGCGTCTGCCGCTTAAGCGCATCGTAGGCCATACGGAAGCGACTTGAAGGAAACAGATCATCACGGTAGCGATACTGCTCGAATGCACCGGGCTTGCGCACCAACCAGTCGATGATGTGCCGGTAGTTGATGTGGTGATGGTGCTTGCCCCGTAGACGAGGCATGATCTCAACCTTCTTCTGTGCGTACCAGACTTCCAGGTGCTCAGCGAACAGACGCACCTCCACCCGCTCCCCGATGAGGCGGCTGTGCACCGAGTACACGTTCCCCTGGACAGGGATTGTGCTGCTTGGGCCGACCTTGACCCGGAGCTTCTTGCTCGCGTCAAATCGTCGCTTGGGGAGAGGACAGAGATGCTCCAGCTCCTCGGTTAGTCGACCACGGCGTCCCGCGTTCAGTTGGTTAAACAGCTGACGCAAGAACGTCTCGTACGCCTCCCGGCTGACAAAGTCCCGACTGTCACGCAGCATCAGTGCCTGATCAACAGCGACCTTGAACCGGTGATGCCGCTGCTCAACATCACTATCCTCATTGGCCTTGCCCGGTTGAATCTTCCGCCCGTCCATATCGTAGTAATGTAACAGTGCTTCGTAGCGCTTGGTGAACTCCTTTTTCTCACTCAGGTTCGATACTGCGGCTGACATGCGGTCTGCTTGGTGTACCTCAGGGACCCCGCCCAGCTCCCACAGTGCACCCTGTAACCCTTCCGCCAGGCTCTCGAAGCTCTCTGAAAAGCACACCGTGCCTGTCTCCCAGTTGGAGTAAGTTAGCACGAAGTGGTAGATGAGGTGATCGAACGGTTGTCTTGCGATGGTCACCCCTAAGGAGTTCATGTGGGTGAAGTCCGATTGGCACAGCACCCCGGGAAAGTGTTTCTGGGGGAAGAACACCTCCTTACCCGGGCCCTTCCAGTGCTCGCCACACCTTCACCCGTCGCTGTAGTGTCCGCAGTTGCCCGTCCGCGAACCGCCCCTGGTAGCGCCGTTGTAAGTCTTCAAACAGTGTCTTTGCCTGCAGCCCACGATTGTTCCCTAACTTCTCTTCTACTTCATCCCACACCTTGGCAAACGGATCCTCCCTGGTCCGCCAGGTGTGCCCAACCTTCACCTCGCTTGGTAGTCTTCCCAACTGGCGATACTTCCGCGCTGTCTTCTCCTCCATCCCCGCCTTTGCCGCGGCAAGGGACAACGTCTTCTCCGTCTTCGAAAGCTTCATCAGTAACCTCACTTGTTGATCTGTGACCACCTAACCTCCTCCTAATCAGAAGGTTAGACGGCCTAAGTTCAAGCTTCCAAGAACGGGAATTCTAATTGTCGTTAGGTGGGAGTTTTAGTTGTCGCCCATCAAGTCTCCGAAGCCGGTATCGATTCTGCCTGTACCACCCATCTCACAGGGAACATGGCGCTGAATGCCGCAGGGATACTCCTTGGTAAGATGGGTAACGGCTTCTCCATACACGGGAACATCGATGTGGGAGGAGGTGTCGACGCCTCGACGATCCACATCAACTGGAACAACCTGTATGGGATAGTGACGAATGGTGGTTTGAACACCCTCGATGCTACCTACAACTACTGGGGAGCCGGGTCAGGACGAGTGGGGGATATCGACTATCGTCCATTCTTGCCGGTAAATGTCTGTAGGCTACTTACCTACATGGACGAGTACAAAATGGATCCTCTGGATGCGATCGAGTTTGCCGACCTTATCCTGGATGGGTTCTCAGCCAATGAGGCCCTAGTGATCATGGCTCTTGGCAAGATATGTGGCCTTTCCACCCGAGAAGCGGCAGTGCTTATTACTGAGTACGGCTGGATAGCCGTACATAATGCGCTACTCATGGCCAACGGCGACTGCGAGAAGCTTGTGACCCGACTTCTCGGATTCGGGTTTGCCGGTACGATCGATGGCATCCTGGACGGTGGGTCAGGCGCTGGTGGTGCTAGCGGCGAGGGGGAGATCGAAGGGACGTATGGCCAGGGGGAGACGATTCACCTCTCCTTTACCCTTACTGACCCGATCACCGGTGAGGTGACGATCGACCCCACAGCCAACCTGACGATCGTGCGAGTGGATGAAGAGCCGGTGGTAGTCTATTGGGGTATGATTCCCTACGATCCCGAGACCGGGCAATACTCGCTTGATATCGACACAAGCGGCTTTGCTCCTGGGATCTACGACCTATACATCGGGACCTCAAGCGACGGTCACAACCATCAGGTGCGTGTTGAGATCACCGCGCCGTAATCTAGGTAAGAGAAGATTCAAGGGGGAAGGGTCTACCTTCCCCCTTTTTTCATTCTTCAGTGGCCTTCCAGGGTGTTGATATCGGTCGTCATCATGAGGAACCGCATGGGGGCGGTGTATGATGGGAACACATATCCAATCCTGAAGTTCATGCTCGGTACAAGCGGCCCACCGCTCCCACTTGGCAGTCCCACCACGAATGGGGCGGTCGGCGGGTGGACCATGAGGTTACGCAGGTAGATGAAGCTTGGCACCTCCTCTAGGTCTCCATCCCCATCGATGTCAAGCTTCAGGCTCATCCAGATGCTCTTTGCAGAAGAGACGGTGAAGGTGTAGTCAATGCTCCCACTGCGCAAGCTTTCCTGGAAGGTTAGTGTCTTGCCACCCTCGGTGGGGGTGGGAACGATCCCCAGAGGAACCACTCCACCGCTTGTGGATTGGTTCACGTTCTCAAACGAGCCGTCGGTGCGCAGTTCCAGTTTATAACTGTGGGCGCTTGTCCAGGTGGACCCGGCATTGACAGTGATGTGCCATGTGTCGGTTCCCCAAACGAAGATCCCTGGGGTTGTCCCCATCGGCGGCCCACCGGGAATGCCGCCCCAGGGAGGCGGGTAAGGGAGAACAGAGGCAACTGGGAGCGACCTTGTCGCAGCTTGACTCGCCCCGTCATCATCGGTGACCGTCAATTGAACGAGGTAGGTCATGCCGGCCGCGTAGGTGTGCGAGACATAGGGCCCCCAGGCGCTGTTCCCGTCGCCGAAGTTCCAGACGTATGAGACGATCGATCCGTCGGGATCGTAAGAGGTAGAGGCGTTGAATGAGACCGCCTGCCCGACCGCCGGGTTTGACGGCGAGATAGTGAAGTTCGCCACTGGAGGCTGGTTAGTGGCTAGGGGCACCAAAGTATAGCTCCGGTTTGTGGTCTGGCCAGCAGCTATCGTCACCTGTTCTGAGACAGCGTTGTAGCCGGGGTAAGAGAGGCCGAGTGCGTGGACCCCGGCGTTGAGGCTGAACTGGGCCGGGGTGGTCCCGTAGGGAGCGCCGTCTATGGTGATGCTTGCCCCCTGCGGGAAGGAGCTGACTGTAAGTGTCCCGGCAGTAGGAGCTGAGGAAAGGACATTGAACCCTATTGCGTCTTCGCTTCGATCGGAGGCGGGCAGTTGGGCTTGCATGGTCTGACGCACGGCATTGATGAATGCACCGGCATTGGCGCTCAGGAACGCAAATCCTCCGCCGTAGTATGTTGGGAAGTTCGGTAGACGGCTGGTTGCCGCGAAGGCGTAAAGGGTCTCTTGACCCGGGGGCTCGCTAACGCGTAGGCGGTAGCCGCCACCGGGTAGTGTGTGCGTTCCTGCGGCGACGCGGTTGTTCGTCTCTCGAGCGTTGGGGAAGACAAGGCTCAGCCGTCCGCTGGGGTCGGCCTCACAAATGTAGACGTAAGCGTCGCTGTTTGTTGCATATGTGATGATGATATTCTCACCGACCTGGTAACTTGTCTTAGGTAAGGAGAGATCTATTGTGAGCTGTTGAGGTGGCGAGGGTTGGCTGATCGTCACCTGGGTGCTGTCGGTCGACTGTTGACCACCCGTTCCGTGCACGTTCAGTGTGACGGTGTAAGTCCCAGGGGCGCTGTAGGTGTGGGGGGTGGTTATCCCCTGGCCGCTTGTTCCATCGTCGAAGTTCCACAAGTACTGGCTGATGGGCCCACTCGAACCAGAGCCATCGAAGGTGACTGGCTGGCCGACGATCCCTGAGTAGGGACCACCGGCATCGGCGGTGACCGCTGGTGTTGGGGGCACCCCACCGATCACATAGAAGTCCGCTTCATGGACGTAGAAGAAGATATCCTTGGGTACGCTGTTGCGGTAGCCGCGAATCCTCATTTCGCTTACCATTCCAGCGCTGAATGTGACCGTTTTCCATCTGCGCTCAGAGGTTGACCCTTTATATGCGTCTACCCAGCGGCCGTCCTTGTAGACGTCGACATCGATCCTGCTGTAGGCCCATGCACCGTAGTTGTCCGAAACCATAAACCTGACCTTGCTGCACTCTCTTGGGGATGGGAGCTTAAGATATAAGAAGAATGTCCAGACGAATTGCCGCACTCCCTTATCGCTACTGCACTTCGTGGCGGTGTCATCGTCATAGGCTCTTGCCTCGTAATAGAAGAAGTCATCGGGGTCAGAGTATCCCGTAGGGCTTACCCATGCACCGCCGTTTGAAGGGGCGGCCTCCACAATCTCCTGTGTGGTGTTGTTCCCCTCGTTTGATTCTGTAACCTGGTTTAGGTCATCGATGTAAACGTTGAATGTCTCAGTCGCCTGTGTCAAGGGTAACAAGAGGGAGACGGTGGTCGAGGCTGAGGCGGCAAGTTGCGGGACGTTTCCATCGGTCGAGGAGGTGGCCCCATCGAGGCGGACGCGGAACGCTCCGCTAGGGGCGCCGCCCTGGTTATTCACGATGATGGTGAAGGTGACTGACTCCCCGATACTCGGATGAACCGGTGAATGGGAGATGCTTCCCACCGTGAGGTCGGGCTTGGGTGCTTGTGTGACGCTCACCTGCTGAGTCGCCGTGTTCGTTGCACTATCGTCGTCGGTGACTGTAAGGCGCACCGTATATGTTCCTGTGGAAGCGTACGGATGTTGCACGATGGTCCCTGTCCCGCTTGCACCGTCGCCAAAGCTCCAGTTGTAGGAGACGATCGTGCCATCGGGGTCGTGCGAGGTCGATCCGTCGAACCTCACAGGGGATCCCACAAGCGGGGAAGGCGGGGTGTATGTGAATGAGGCAACAGGAGCCTGGTTGGGTGCTTGTGTGATGGTCACCTGCTGAGTCGCCGTGTTTGTCGCTCCATCGTCGTCGGTGACTGTAAGGCGCACGGTATATGTTCCTGTGGAATTATACGGATGTTGCACGATGGTCCCTGTGCCGCTTGCACCGTCGCCAAAGCTCCAGTTGTAGGAGACGATCGTGCCATCGGGGTCGTGCGAGGTCGATCCGTCGAATCTCACAGGGGATCCCACAAGCGGG
>DQCH01000077.1:0-5699 GCA_003545155.1 Candidatus Acetothermia bacterium | reverse complement strand
AGGCAACAGGAGCCTGGTTGGGTGGTGAAGGCAAAGAGAGAATCAAGCGTCCCTTTCCGTAAACATAGACGCTTCCCATCGCCACGGTCTGTGAGAGGAGCCTGGCTCGTAGAGTAGACTCTGTGAGCGAGGGCTCCTGCGCAAGCAGTAGAGCAGCCGCTCCAGCGGCGTGTGGGGCTGCCCCTGATGTTCCAGCGAAACTCGTGTAGGGGCTCGTTCCCGTGGAGACGTTATCCGGGGCACACAGGTCGGGCTTTGCCCGACCGTCGTTCGTTGGACCTTGCGAGCTGTACGACTCCTGCGGCCCTGTGGTGTAGTGCCTATAGTCGATTGCTCCCACGGTTACTACCTGGGCCACGTTCGCCGGAGCGAGGATCGAGCTTGAAGCGATCGTGGGTGAGAGATTTTGGTATAGATTATAGATCTCGATCTTTTTTGAACCGGATCCCTTGATCCTTACGGTATAGGTCCCGCTCGACGTAGCTGTAGCGATGATCGACTCGGTCGGTTCCTCAGTTCCAGTTTGGTGTTTGGTCGAGGAGGCAACCAGGGTGCTTAAAGGGTCATAGAGGTAGAGGTCGTAGTCGCTCGATGCGCGCGGCCAGTCATTCCAGGTCATGTACAGGATCATCTGCGAGCCACTTGAGGCATGAAAAGTGAGAGATTGATCGTTGAAGCTGTCGGAATTGTTGTCGGAAAATATCCCTTCCCAGTGGCTTTCCGCCTCGTTTCCGGCGGCGTTCACCCACATGGAGCCCCCGGCGATCGCCCGCTTTGCGATATCGGCGATCGTTCCGGTTCCATCGTAGAAATTGGTGTTGTACCAGCCAAGGGAGTGGTTGATGATATCGATGCCATTGTTCAGGCAGTAGGTGACGGCGAGGTCGAGGTCGACCTCGTCTGCGATCTTGATCAGGTAGAGCTGCGCGTCAGGGGCAATCTCGTGCAAGATTTCTGCAACAGCGGTCCCATGGGTGTGTCCGGTGGTGAGTCCGGACCCGGTCAGGTCGTGTTGATGCACGGAGTAGGGTACATCGCCGCGTGCCTGCGCTTGCGAAAGCCCGGCAAAACCAAGGTCGATGATCGCTACCTTCACCCCGCTTCCGGTGATTCCAGCGCTGTGGAAGGCATCCGCCCCGATCGCTGCCACTCCTTGACCCGTTACACCAAGTCTGTACGGGATGTAAGGTGGGCGGATAAAGGTGATCCCACCCAATTGGGTGGCGATGACCTCAAGCAGGGAGAGGGGGATATCTACCTTGATCAAGCTGGCGGAGGCCTTGATCGCGTTCCTGCTCACTCCAAGGGCAGATAGGGCGGAAACGCTGGCTGGGCTGGCCCGTCCTCCCAAGGGCTCAAGTACCACAGTTACCGCAGAGGTAGAGGAGGAGAGTGGAATGCCGTAGAGACCGGCCAACCCACTGAGCGCTGCTCGCGCCGTTGATGGGAGTTTGGCCATGAAATCTGTGGCTAGTGCCCCGGCCGACGCCTGCGCCGCACCAAGGAGAGCCTCAAGAGAGCCGTCGATCTTAGGATTGTGGTCCGAACGGGCGATCTTGGTCGTGCGGAAGGAGGCGATCGTCGCTTCGGGGCTCGCTATCTCGATCTCTTTACGTGCGCTTTTGCCTACGGCTTCCAAGAACGCCACTGCGGTGTTGGGGTCATCAGGCCAAGACAGGACAGAAAGGAACCAGTCCGGGGCAAACGGAATCCATATACCTACCGGAGTGCCTCCCACATAGGCAACTGAGACCTCTTCTTCCAGGAAGCGCTTCTCATAGGCGCTTAGATTCGTAAGGTAGCGCAGGAGGTTTGGCGCCCACTCCTTGTGGACCATCACTAGATTCAGCTTGCCGGATCTACTGATTGCCTGTAGCACGATCTGTTGGGCTATACTGGCTTTGGGATAGGGATGGAGCTTGACCCTGACCCCTGTTTCGTCTTGAAACCTGCTTAAAACCTCGTTCCACTCCGCACGTGTTGTTTGATCAATCCCTACGTCAAGCGTCGATTGGGCGGAAACACCAAGCGAGAGCAGGCCGAGGAGAAATGCCACCAGGGCGATACGTTTCATGATTCCTCCCCCTTGTTTAAGGACTTAGCGGCTGAGGTTGGTAGGGCGGCCTGACGTAGCCGATGGTACTCGATTGCGCCAAGTCTACCAGGCGATGAATAGGGAGAAGGAGCTTGGCGAGCTGGTCGGTCTCGCTTCCAGCGATGATGTAGGGTTGGAACTCCTCGGGGATCGCTCCGCCGGGGAGTTTCTCTGCCACAACCTCTATCCGTAGCCCCACTCGGGTGAGGCCAATAAAGGAGGCAAAGGAGAACCAGTCCGCAGCCACGGTTAGACCATAGAGGTCAGAGTCGATAGCGGCTTCGGCGGGGGGTTTAGGACCTTTCTCTGCGTCCTTCTCGAATGGTTGGAACCCTTCCATTGTAACTTCTGCTCCGATCACCCCTAATTTTTGCAGCGTACCTAGTAAGGAGAAGATGGTCTCTTCCTGCGGGAGGTCTCGGTGCGGGAAGATGATCAATGTGTAGCCCCCATCACCAGGGCGCACTGTGTAGTCAAGGTCGTCCCCATTCACGCGCAGGAGGAGGAAACCATCGTCGACGTAGAGCAAGGAATCTGCTTCAAGAAGGACCGCTTCTGGTTCCTGCGTGAGTTCGCTTCCTTTGTAGGAGGTTACCTCCTCGACACTGCGGACGATGATGGTGAACCCGTTTTCTTTGGCGGTTTGAATCAGTGAGGCAAGCGGGGTCTTAATCCCTCCGATTGAGATTAAGTAGTAGGAAGTTTGAACTAGCTTTGCCTCGTCACAAAACACGTTTGCTCCCCCAAGGAAAGTACCTATCAGGAGAGCAGCAAGGACACCTGTTACCTTAAAGCGATTGATCATTGGATGCCTCCCTTAGCATTTGTGGATCGTCTAAATATACACCAGATGTTGGTTAAAAGTTTCTCCAAAAGATCAAGGTCGTTGAGGCAATTTAGCTTCAGTTTTTCTCCTGCGGGTTGAGGTAGCTTGAGAAAACCTCAGAAAGGTCGCATGCACAGGCCTCTTCAAGATGCCAGAGGAGATCAAAAGCGCAAGCGACCTGGAAGGCTAAATCGTGGTAGTATGCGGAGAGGGCAGCAAAGAAGGCGGTATCGCCGATGGTCCTTCGTACCTCATCGAGGAAGAGTGCACCACCATAGTAGACGAATGCGTTGTAGGTGGCTGAGTCGGGGAAGTAATAGAGTGGACTTGTAACGGAGAGCTCTGGATGACAGGCGCAGGTGGATCGGTATGAAGCTTGCCAGTTTGCGATTGTCGTGCGGGCGACCTTGACCCCACAGGTTTCTTCAAGAAACAGGAGGGAGGCGAAGGTGGCAAAGGCTTCATCGAGCCACGGTTCCTCGATCACGTCGTTTCCCACCACGGCGTAAAACCACTGATGTGCGGTCTCGTGTGAGACGATGATGCTAAAGAAGCGATCGTAAGGGTTGTCGCTGTATCCTTCAGCGATGAGGATTAACCCAGGGTACTCAACCCCTGCGGCCCGCTCAAGTGGGACCTCAACCAGGTCGAGCTCGTCGTAGGCGAAGGGTCCGAAGAGCTGCTTATAGAGGGTAATCGCTGCTTTGGCGTGCGCCATCGCGATCTGCCCCGCCTGGGCGTGTTCTGGGAAGAAGCTTGTCCTTAATGCGACCGCACCGACATGCTCGATGCACTGCGTGTACCCTTTGCCCAAGGTGATGATAAAGTCACGCATCCCTTTCCCCGCAAATCGATAAGAGCACTGTTCCTCATTTAATTTTTGATTTATGAGCCTCCCCGAGGTGAGGACGGTAAGGCCGGGTTCGGTGGTTAGGCTCACCGAGTATATGGCGATTGTGCTAAAGACGGGATCGCCGATCTCATAAACTGGATCGATGTTCCACCCCTCCTCATCGTAGACAGCAAGGATGGGATAGAACGAGGCCAGGGTCATCGTCCGCGCGGAGGCGGCGTAAATTCCGTAGCCGACATGCGACGATGTTCCCCCGGGGGAGCCCCACACCGCGGGGCGACCGTTAAACCGCAACTCAAGAGATATGGTTTCCGCATCTTCCAGGGGAGAAGGAAGGGCGACCATCAGAATGGTCTCATCCATAAAGGTTGAAGTCTCGACCACATCACCCTCTACGAGAACCTCCTCCACGCTGAGAAGGCCGTCTCCGTAGATCGCAGAAGCGTTTGGGTAGAGCCGAAAGAAGACTTCATCGAGCTTTTCTCCCGTAGCGTTGACAAATTTTATCCTTTCTACCCCGCTAAATGTCCCTCCTGTGAAGTCGATGTCAAGGGCGATCTCATAGTGGGGTATCTCCTCTGGATTGGGAAGGGGAAGGCCGTCCGAAAGGGCGGTAAGAGAAAAGAAGAGAAGGATTCCAAGGGTGATACCTCGTTGGCGTATTTTCATCTTTTAGGTCTCCAAGGTGAAAGGACGTCGAGCAAAGACAACAATTGCTCTAGGATCCTAGTCAGGAAAGTGTTCCTTTAACGTCGGGAAGGTGCCCCGCCCAACCTCCGTTTTTGTAGCGTCGCACCTTGTGTGCGACGCTATCTCGTTGCCGTAGGTGGTGCTCTTACTTCCCGCAGCCGCACCCGCCGGACTTAGATCCTGGACTAGACTCTCTTGGTTGTGCAACCTTGAAAGTGATACTTGTAGTGGTGCTTGCACCGCGGCTGTCAGTAACGGTTAGGAAGACGATGTAGTCTGAAGCTTCTGTGAACACGTGGCGAACGGTCTGTAATCGGGAGGTCATCCCATCTCCAAAATCCCAATCATAACGTACGATTTCGTCGTCGGGATCAGGATCATACGAGGTTGCTGCCATAAAGACCGTCTCCAGGCCGACTGTGCCACGAGTTGGGATCAGGCGGATTATCGCCACCGGCGGAAGGTTCGGGGGCAGCTGGATCTCTTCACCGAACTCGAGGTAATCCGCCTCGAACCATCGCTTTCCCGTGCCATCTGTATAGCTTGCAATGGTGCCGAGGATCGGCTGCTTTCGCCCCGGTGTCGGGGAGGCCTCCACCGGGATCCAGACTGTTCGCTCTACCAGAGAGATCCCTACTAGGACCCAGGTGTGCACCCCGTCAGGCCAACCACCCTGCTGGACCAGCCGCGTCTCGTATCCCAGTTCGGCCAAGGTTCCCGCAGTGTAGACGGAAAAGTTGAGGCTTTCCCACTCCTCAGGGGTGAACCAGCGCTGCGAACCGAGTGCGTAATCGTTTAGCACCTTGGTAAGATCGTCAAGTGCTGGTAGGAGCACTGCCAGTTCGGCAGCGGAGTAGTCCGTCGAATTCGGATTAAGAACTTCAAGAGATTCACTCAGGGCGGGCACTGCAAAGAGGACCAACAAGATGACAGACAGGATGACCTTTCTACACATGTTCTACACCTCCAGGTGATTTCAGGGGGGTTAGTATAGCCGATCGCGGCTTAAAAAAAAAGCGGGTGAAGATAAGAGCGAATATCAACCCCGACATGCTAGGCAGAATCTGAATTAAGACGTGGGCTTGCGCGAAGACGGTGCTAAGAGCTCACCCGCCTTCTGTAGTGCCATCTTGGAGGTGAGCGGGCCGATCAGTTCATGGATAACCGTTGCCCCGATGATCACGCTCAGCAGAATGTCGCTGATTGAAGCAAGTGCAGGGTTCTGCTTCATGACA
>DQCH01000134.1 GCA_003545155.1 Candidatus Acetothermia bacterium | reverse complement strand
CCGAAGATGATCGTCGTGCGTGCAACACAAGGGACCATTACCGAGAGCATCGCGGTGATGAATCGATCGCGCGGGGAATCGAGGATGCGCGTGGCCATCACGGCAGGAACGCTGCACCCGTAGCCGAGGATAAACGGGATCACCGACTTTCCGTGCAGGCCGATCTTGTGCATCAGCCCATCCATCAGGTAACCGGCTCGTGGGAGGTACCCGATGTCCTCCAGCACGGCGAGACCGGCCAGGAACGGGACAAGGTACGGGAGGACGATCCCGATTGCGCCGCCGACCCCCTGGATCGTTCCTTTGAGGAGTGTGAATCCGAGGCTGGTCTCGGGCATCACCCCGGCGAGGGCATCGATCGAGCCATCGAAGAGCCCCATCATCGGTCTCTCGATCAGTGATCCCACCTTAAAGACCAGGATGAAGAAGCCGTACATGATCGCAGCGAAGAAGAGGTAACCGAGGACCCGGTGCATGATAAGCGTGTCGATCCGATCGCGAAGGCCAAGCGTTGGTCGCCCTACCGTCGCCACCTCCTCGAATAGTTTCATCGCCAGGTTGTGCCGCTCGGCGGCGAGGATCCCCTCCCCACTCTCTCCCCGCAGTCTTATAAGCTCTTCTTGAAGCTTTCTTGTTTCCCCTTGGCCGATCAGCTCGTCTTTGGAGTTTTGTTCCGTGAAGTAGGTATCCTCCTCGAGGAGCTTGATCGCGAGCAGGCGTGGGGGAAAACCGGACCACTTTTGCGTGGTTCTCTGAACGGCGCTTGTGAGGTGGCCGATCACGCGTTCTACATCGTTGCTATAGGTCGGCGAGGGGACAGGGGGCTTTTCTTGTGCCACTTCCACCGTACGGCTGGCCGCCTCCTTTACTCCTATACCCCGCACGGCGACCGTGCTTACGACAGGGACCCTGAGTTTTCGTTCGAGTGCCTTCTCATCGATCGTGATCCCCTTCCGCTTCGCCTCATCCTCCATGTTCAGGCAGATGACGAGCGGGACCTCCATCTCCAAAAGCTGCAGTGTCAGCTCGAGGCTGCGCGAGAGCAAGGAGGCATCGATGACGTTCAATACCGCGTCGACTTCTCCTGTAAGGAGGAAGTTGCGCGTTTCCGCCTCCGCTAGGTCGAGCGAGGTCAGGGAGTAGGTCCCGGGGAGATCGACAACCTCGGCTTGCCTTCCCCCAATCAGGGCAGTGCTCTTCATGTATTCCACGGTCGTCCCGGGGAGGTTAGATGTGTTTGCCCTGTAGCCAACGAGGTGATTGAAGATCGTGGACTTACCGGAGTTCGGCTGGCCGACAAGGGCAATACGAATCATGTGAGGTTCCTTTTTTGTAACACGGCATAGCAAGAGGTTCTGTCTGTCCAAAGGGTGATGAGCTTTGTTTTGGGTATTGAATTGAGCATCTTTGCGGCGGTGACAAAGCGGCACGGAGCGGACGAGACGATCTCCAGGAGATCATCTGCCTTCAGTCGTCTAAGAGCGCGGGAGACCAGTTCTGGATGCTCAATTAGGGGGACCTCACGGAGGTCGATCGTCCGGGCGATCGGTCCTGGGAGCTTCGGTCTTTTGGTTGTAACCTGGTCGAAAGTCCCCTTGTGTTTGCGGGCCCGTTTCTTCTGGCAAGCCGCGCAGTACCCGAGGAGTTCCAGCTTGACCCCAACAACCTCGAACCCGAGCCCCTGGCCGAGTTCCCGAACCGCGGCAACGGGGGGAATCTCGACGACCTTGCCGCACCCAAGGCAGATCAGGTGATAGTGCTCCTTCAGCCTGACCTCGTAGTGGTGATGGTCCTCCCCCAGTTCACTTGCCTCCACCAGCCCCAGCTCTTCGAGGAGGCGCACCGTCCGGTAGACCGTGGACAGGCTGATCTTCTTATCCTCAACCTTTGCGAGGCGGTAGATCTCGCTCGCGTCAAGGTGTGCATTCTCACTGATGATGCGGAGCAGAAGCTTCCGCTGAGGGGTGATCCTCTTTCCCGTTGCACGCAGGAACCTCATTGCTTCTGGGATATTCATTGCTTCGTCCTTAATGCAAATGATTTGCGATTGAAAAAGAGTCTACCACACTCGAAATTTCCTGTCAAGGGATGTCCGTGCTGAGCACCGTTTTCCTGCTTCGGTTGATCAATTTAACGACGTCGCGATACAGGCCCTCGACATTCCGTGTGATGCCTGTGCCCAGAATCGCGTCCACGATGGCATCGCAGTGGGAGACATCTGGCTTTGCAGCTTCGATGGATTCGAGCTGCCGAACCTCTATGGGCAGTCGGGACACAATATCGAAGTTGATTTTCGCTCCCCCTTTGATTTTGCCCGGGTCGCCCAGAGTAAAGAACCCCGCAGCAAGCTGTGGAGTTCTTTACTTCTCCCTATCTCCTCCTAACCTGGACAAGCCAGAACCAAGTTTCCCGTTGGGCGAAGGTCTCTGGCCGAGCCCCAAGGATTTGATTGATAAGGTACTATCACTTTACCTCTCTGGCGCAGCCAAATGGAGTTTTCTCATGTAGAACGTTCGCCACTCCCTGCGTCAACGTAAGTCCTTCAGATCTTCCGGATGGCAGGAATGTGCCTTAGCCGAGATTCATCTGCCATCTGCTTGATCGCGTCGAGAGCCTCCCGGCCAAACGGCGCCACGGTGCTTTCGTCCAGGTAAGGAGCGCCGCGCAAGCGCACCACCCGGAGGTGAAGTTTTTTCTCGGGCCGGGTCATCCGGGTGAACATTAAGTGATCGGCAGCTTGCTCCAAGATCTCGATCTTTTCCTTCAAGGCGCTCGAACTCACGGTAAACAAGTAAGTGCGGCTCTTGTCCTCGCGCAATATTGTCTCCAGCAGGGAGAGCATCCGTTCGCCGTACGTCGGCGAGAACAGCAGCAAATTGATGGCCGAGTCGTACACCAGCGTGCCCAGGTCGCTGGGGCCTAAAGCCCGGTCAGCCAGGTCAAGGGCCTGCGTCCAGGTTTCTGGATTGACCAGGTTCGCCCGCGCCTCGTCTGGGCCGGATTGCTCGACCACGCCAGCCTCGGGATCGAGGTCCAGTTTGATGAAAAAGAACGAGCCAGCGTGGTCAGAGAGCTGAAGGTGGTAAAGCCGTGCCAGGTCATTTTCGGTGAACGTGCGGTCCGGGTACTGAAGGGGAACGAGGACCACCTTGCCTCCCTGGCGCAACCAGGAAGCTACGACCGCCAGGCCGATAAGGGGCTTGCCCGATCCGCCAGGCCCTGAGATCACTGTGGATGAAGGGATCGGGATACCTTCTGGTGTCAGACGATCCAACCATTCAAAGTTGCTATGAAAATTCTCCATTTTTATCCTTCCTACAAGTTACCTTATTCATCTCTGTCCATCTCATTCCATCTCCACCCCGGCCACCGGCGTGCCACAGTTGGGGCAGCGACCATCCGGTTGGACGTGGTTTTCAAGAATCCGGTAGCCGGAGCGTCTGATCAACGTTTTCCCGCACTCGTGACACACGGTGTTGGCCTCGCCCGGTACGTTGCCCACGTAGACGTAGCGGAGTCCCGCTTCCAGGCCGATCTCTCGCGCTCGGCGAAGCGTTGGAACAGGGGTGGGGGGCACATCGGTCATCTTGTAGGCGGGGAAGAAGCGGCTGATATGCCAGGGCGTCTCTACCCCGAGCTCGTCGGCCACGAAATCCGCTGCGTCCTTCAGTTCCCCATCATCGTCGTTGATGCCGGGGATGACAAGCGTGGTCACCTCCAGCCAGATGCCCAGCCGCTTCATCACTTTCATCGCGTCTAGCACCGGCCCCAGCCGTGCGCCGACGTACTTGCGGTAGGTCTCGTCGCGGAACGCCTTCAGGTCCACGTTGGCCGCGTCCAGGTAGGGGTGGAAGGTCTCCAGCATCTCCTTCGTCATATAGCCATTGGTGACGTAGATGTTGGCCAAACCGGCCTCGTGGGCCAGGCGCGCCGTATCGTAGGCGTACTCGAAAAAGATGGTTGGCTCGGTGTAGGTGTAAGCGATACTGCGACAGCCGGCGCGCTCTGCCGCAACCACGATCTGCTCGGGGCTGGCCTCCTCCCCCATGATAAAGTGGCGCTCGCGGGGCATCTGGGAGATCTCCCAATTCTGGCACCAGCGGCAGCGGAAGTTACACCCCGGCGTGGCGATGGAGTAGGCGGTGGTGCCGGGGTGAAAGTGCAATAGAGGTTTCTTCTCCACCGGGTCCACGNNGGACGATGGTGCGCCCGTAGACCAGCGTGTGGAGTGTGCCACCCCGATTCTCCCGCACCAGACAGACGCCCTTCTTGCCCTCGGTGATTACGCAGCGATGGGCGCACAGGTTGCAGCACACCTTGTTGTCTGATAGCTTCTCGTACAGCATAGCCTCTTTCATGGTACACACCTCAGTCCTAATCTGCGCTGGACCTTCTGAGCTTTCTCAAGTAGAACTGGTGGCCTCCGTATTCCGTCTCGACGAGTTGATCCTGTGCCACCAGCCGATGGACCACCGTCCAATCTGCCTCGGCCCGTGTTAGAAACTCGCTAACGGCGTCCTCCCGCATCGGATGCACGGCGGTGATGCTTAGCAAGTCCTCCTCGACGT
Organism: Candidatus Acetothermia bacterium; assembly: GCA_003545155.1. Taxonomy (GTDB): domain Bacteria; phylum Bipolaricaulota; class Bipolaricaulia; order UBA7950; family UBA9294; genus UBA9294. The sequence goes on along the minus strand of DQCH01000134.1, from coordinate 1,125 downwards.
TGCCTGTGAAGGAGAACTCACTCCCTTCGTAGCCGATCAGGTGCTCCACGTGATCCACTTTCTCGCTTAGGATCTGAAAGGCGCGATTGATGGTTTCTTCGTTGGGCGGGTGAGCCCAATTTTCAGCCGGAGGGCGCGTCGGAATGGATAAATAAGCTTGATCGGGTCGCAGGCGGACCAGAAAATCAGCGATTCCCCTGATGTTTTCCTCACCGTCGTTGACGCCCTCGACAAGCATCGTCTCCGTTGCCAGCTCTCCCTCGTAGGCCTTGGCAAATGCTAACATCCCATCTAAAACCGAGTCCAATTGCAAAGTTCTGTATGGCCTATTGATCCGGTGCCAGACCTCTTCTAGTGTGGAATCCACCTTCAAGGAAACCCAATCTGTCTTCATCAGCTCCTCTCTTACATCCTCGTGCCAGATGAGGGAAGCGTTTGTAATCACCGCAATCCTAATCCCCAATGGTTTCAACAGTTCGATCTCGTGGCCAAGGTTGGTATCCAGGGTGGGTTCCCCATCGGGAACAAAGGTGAGATAGTCGATGGATTCATCAACTTCCCTCGTACTTTCTACTTTCCTCTCAACATCCTTCAAAATCTCGTCTGGTTGGTAAAACGCCCGGCGATCAGCCTGCATCTTTATGGTGCGGCCCAGCTGGCAATAGACGCAGGAATAGGTGCATATCTTGGGCGGGATGTTGTTGATCCCCAGGCTCCGCCCCAACCGCCTGGATGGTACTGGCCCGAAAGCGATCATATACCAAACCTCCTTAGTGATCTATTTGACGAACCTTTGTATACCGAGTTAAGAAGCGTCGTTCTCCTCAAAGGCTTTCTTTTCGCGGGGCTTCTTAAGCGCGGCGACGGAACAAATTTTACTGGCCTTGTAGCGGTGGTGATCCTCTTTCCCGTTGCACGCAGGAACCTCATTGCCTCTGGGATATTCATTGCTTCGTCCTTAATGCAAATGATTTCCAATTGCAAAAGAATTCTAGCACCCTTCTCTCCTCATGTCAAGGAATGGGTAAGGGGAAAGTTAAAGGTGAGGAATCAGAGTGCGGTCACACGGGTTCAACGATGACCCTGCGTGCTATACCGCGACCCAGGGCAATCCGGCTTCCGTGC
>DQCH01000065.1:2916-17858 GCA_003545155.1 Candidatus Acetothermia bacterium | reverse complement strand
CCTGTTACTTCACGGATTCAGGTGTAACATAAGGACAAATTTCGCTTAGCCCCTAAGCCTACTGCGGGGTTCTTTACTCATCGCCGCATGACGGCGACCCCAACCGCGCCAAAGTACGAGCGACTCTGATGCGTGGGCGCAAGCCCGTGGCGCGCGAGGAGGCCAGCCAAGCCGCCACGTGACACGAAGTCCTTAAACCCTGCATGATGTTCGTCCCCCGCGAGCGCCTCGATCAACCGGATCGCCTGCCATGCAACATGGAAGCTCGCGCATCGAGGTCGGTTGTAGTCGGCGATGATGAGGTACCCGTCAGGCCGAAGAACGCGCAGTGCCTCTTTAAGCATCGTTTCTCGCTCCTTCTCGGTGTGTTCGTGAAGCGCGAACAGAAGAAGAGCTACATCGAACGACCCATCGCCAAAGGGCAGATCGTACGCCGAGCCGTGGATGTAATGTGTATTACGTCCGTTGCGCCGTCGGGCCGCAACGACCATCACCTCGGATAGCTCGACTCCCGTGGCCTGCATCCCCGCTCGTGCAAGCATCCGGCACTGCGCGCCGGTCGCCGAGGCGATATCGAGAACCTCGCGCACGTTAAACTTGCGACAGAGCCTGGCGATCCTCAGCCGCAAAGGCCAGATCAACGGATCGATAAGCACGCGGTACACACGTACCTCGAACGCATCGTGGAAAATCGTACAAGCCATCGATCACACTCCGTTGGGATTATATCACCGTTCCACGGCTGGCAATGATTAGCGATGAACGCGGTCCGTGAGTTTCGTGCGAAATTTGGATAACGGTTTCGAAATAGGGTTTGTGCCCTCGGATTTTCCAACAGCACGCATTCCTAGTGTCCTTTGCCCTTCACCCTCAGGTAGTTAGAATTGAAGCCGCGGCGATACTCTTCTTCGGACGTCAGGGGCTGAGATATGACTGCAAGTGTGTCTTGCGACATGGTGCCCGTCGTTGCGAGTTGGTATCCTGCTTTTTCCGCTGCATCCAGGATCTCCCGGGCCTTGTCTTCTTGCTGCCCCATCACCAATGCATGAGGTCTGAGAACGGAGCCCACAAAGGGGACGCTTGCATTCTCCGCGAGCTCACATGCGATTCGAACAACCGTGTCGAAGTTGCCGATCTCCCACCACCCGCTCGTGGAGACCAACGCAATCCGAGAGATTGCCACATCGTCGCGCATCTTGGCGCGCGTTCTTCCATCGCGCGTCTCGAGGATCGGCTCCATCAGCGGACAGAGCCGGTTGAGGAGATTCTGCATCTCCCCGGGCAACGGGATATAGACCGGCGTAGCGAGAATCAGCGTCTCCGCCTCCCGTAGAGACGAACAGAGGTCCTGCATGTCGTCCTGGATGTAGCACTGGCCCGGGACCTTGAACCAGCAGTGAAGCGCGCCTGTACAGGGCGAGATGTTAAGGTCCTTGACCGCGAACGTCTCGGTTGTGTCTTTGCCTCGTTTTATCCCGCGCATGAATGACGCAAGAAGCCTTGCCGTGTTCCCGGATTCCGCCGATGAGCTGTAGTAAACGGCTACTGACTTACCCATGATAATCCCTCCCAGTCCCAGTATGGATCGGATGTCCAAGCCAGACAAACTCGCTGCGAGCACATCAACTCAGTCCGCAAAGGATTGTGGCATGCGTCCGCGGGATTCTCTTGCCGAGGAGTTCGGCTTGTTGGATCACGGTTTCAGAATAAGGTCTGTGTCCCTGGAATCCTCCGGAATGCGTGACTGCGAGTTTCCTGATCTGAAAGGGTTGTTCTTGCGTCCACCGTAAAGATAGTGTTGATCAGGGAAACGCAATGAATTAGACTATGTCGTTCTTTATGAATGCGAAGAGGTGCTTTGAACCGAGTGGACTTAGGTAGGTACGCTTGAACACTAACATTCCGCACTATCTTGGGCACCGAAAGCGACTTCGGGAGAGATTCCTGAAGACGGGTTTTGCCGGGTTTGCCAACCATGAGGTTATTGAACTGCTCCTCACCCTGGCGGTTCCACGAGGGGACGTCAAGGAACCCGCAAAGGAGCTCCTTCAAAGGTTTGGAAACCTGCGTGGAATACTAGACGCGCCACTCGATGAACTCCGGGAGGTCAAGGGAATCGGTGAAGTTACCCCTGTAGCGCTACGTATCATCCGTGAGGCAGCAAGTCTCTACCTTCAACAGAAAGGAGAGGGCGGTCAGCCAATGTCTGATCCCAAGGTTCTGTATGAGTTCTGGAGAATGCGCCTCGGTGATCTACGTAACGAGGTCTTCGAGGTTGCTTATCTCGACTCAGCTGCACGTCTACTGAGAGGTGGAGTAGAGAGGCTCGAAACAGGGACGATCGACCGCGCGACCGTCTATCCGCGCAAGGTCATGGAAGCAGCTCTCCGCAGAGGCGCAGCGGCCCTTGTCTTCGCTCACAACCACCCCAATGACGATGTGACACCCTCCAAGCAAGATAAGCTGATCACTGAAGCCCTCGTTCTTGCAGCAACGACCCTCAATATCGAAGTACTCGACCATCTCATCGTCTCTTCCGACAAGGTGTTCAGCTTTCGCAAGGAAGGGCTGTTGTGATGGGCATCGTAGAGCCTATTCTGCAAGAGTTCCCCTCGCTCAGCGGTTCTCAAAAAGAAGCTATTAGTCACACAGAGGGTCCGATGCTCGTCATCGCTGGGCCTGGATCGGGGAAAACTCTTGTCCTGATCCTTCGTACACTTAACCTGCTTCTACAGAAGCTTGCTGAGCCTTCAGAGATTCTTCTCTGCACGTTCACGGAGAAAGCGGCATTCGAACTGCGCGACCGGCTTTCTCTCGCTGCCAAGAAGATGGGTTACGAAGGAGATCTTGCGAATATCTTGGTGGGAACGATCCACAGCATTGCCAATGAGTTCCTCCTTCATTACCGACGCTACACTCCCCTTGGAAGTAACTATGAAGTGCTCGACGACCTCACACAGCTTCTGTTCATCTACGAGCACTCCAAGGAAATTATCGGTACGGAAAAAGATAACCGCTACCTTGCCCATTGGACAACCCGCTGGACCGCCGTCAAAGGGGTGAGGGACTACATCAACAAGATCACTGAAGAGCTTATCGATCCAGAGCAATTGTACACCTCTTTAGATCCTTTCGTGAAGGCGATCGGCCGTGCCTACGTTACCTATTGTGATCTGCTCTTTGAAACGAACCGCATCGATTTTTCGCATCAACAGAAGCTTTTTCTCAACCTGCTCGACCACCTCGAGGCAGGGCCAGCGATTCGCCAACGTGTTCGCTACCTCATGATCGATGAGTATCAGGATTCCAACTACGTTCAGGAGCAGCTTTATCTGAGTCTTGTTGGAGAAGGGGGTAACATCTGCGTGGTGGGAGACGAGGATCAAGCGCTATATCGGTTCCGGGGGGCTACCGTGCGAAACATCCTGGAGTTTCCGCAACACTGTTCTCATTGCTACATTGCGCCTCCTCTTTCCACCAACTACCGCTCACATCGCGACATCATCACCGCATATAACAAGTTCATGGGAGCGTGGGATTGGAGCAATCCTGATGGTGATTCTCCATACCGATTTAACAAGACTATTAAGCCTGATCCAGAGGGAAGATTTCCCAAGTACCCGGCGGTGTTTGCCATCTGGGGAGAGAACCCACGCGATGAAGCGCGGCGTTTTGCCGATCTTGTTTCCTTCCTGAAGCACGAGCGCGTGATTGAGGATGAAAGCCAAGTTGCACTGCTCTTGCACAGTGTGCGGCAGAACCACAGCGGGCATTACTTGAAAGCCCTTGCGGAGAAGGGGATTCGCGCGTTCTGTCCTCGTGCCCGAACTTACTTCGATAACGAAGAGATCCGCTTGATGATAGGTTGTTTCGCCATCCTACTCGGATACTACGGAGAAGCTCGCGGTGATGTAACAGCCCGAGGCCTACAGCGATTAGCCGAATACGTGGACGGATGTATTGAAGAACTTGCCCGCCGATGTGCAGACCCGCATCCCCTTGCCAAAGAGATTCAAGCATTCGCACGTGAGATCGAATCGCTGAAAGAAGACGAGACCTTAGACCGTCGTCTAGCGGATTACCTCTATCAGTTCTTGGCCTGCGAGCCGTTTGCATCGTTCGTCAATAACGAGAACCGGGCGCGCAATCTCGCGATATTCTCTCAGCTCCTCAACGTCTTCCAGACCTATTATCACCATACCGTCATCACTGCGCGGAATCGGGAACCCCTGCGCTTCCAATTTTTCAATAGCTTCCTTCGCCTGCTGTACGAGGGTGGAATTAACGAATACGAGGATCCCAATCGCCCATTGCCAAAGGGGCATGTGCAAGTAATGACCATCCATCAGGCGAAAGGGCTTGAGTTTCCAGTGGTTGTGGTCGGTTCATTGGACAAGCAACTCCCCTCCTCAAAGCAGATCGACCGCGTACTCGGTCCGTTCTACCACCGGCCGCCGTTTGAGCCAGAGAATCGGATCACGGGGTTCGACCGTATGCGGTTGCACTACGTTGCCTTCTCTAGAGCGCAGAAGATCCTAGCCTTGACAACCACCGCTCCACCCAAGGAGTATTTCAACCCTATCTGGCAGAACCTTCCCCAGTGGCCATATGTGGAGCAGGACCTCCTGAAGGCGCTATTCTTCAAGCTGCGCAAACGAATGACGCTCAAGAAGACGTTTAGCTTCACCAGCGACATCAAGGTGTACGAAACCTGCCCGCGACAGTACCAATTCTTCCGCGCCTACGAGTTCATACCAGCCCGCATGGCGGAGTATTTCTTCGGTGCACTGGTCCATCAGACCATCGAAGATATCCACCGACGCGTCCTTGCCGGAAACGCTGAAGATATTGATGAATCCCAAATCAAGGCCTTCTTTGACTTCAACTATCGCTGTCTCGCCAACCGCGGCCTACGCCCAATTGGCCCTAAACAACGGCAGACCGCGCTTTCTCAAGTTTTCAACTACTTCCAGCAGAACAAGGACAGCTTCAATGAGATTGTTGAAACAGAGGTCGACGTCTCCGTGGAAAAGGAGAACTACATCTTGACAGGAAGAGTGGATCTTCTTCTGGGAGAGGATGGAAAGCTCAAGCTGCTCGACTTCAAGTCCCAGCCACGCCCCGCCGAAGATACCGAACGGCTCAATACGTACTACAAACAACTGTGCGTCTACGCCCATATCCTGGAGGAGCGCTACGGCAAACGCCCCGATCGGTTGATTCTCTACTGGACCAGCGAGGCGAAAAAAGAAAACGCGCTCATGGGCTTCCCGTACAAGCCTGAGGACGTAGCCGGAGCAGGTGCGCACTTCGACCGTGTGGTAGCGAAGATCCTGGAGGAAGATTTCTCGCTTACGAAAGCACCGGAGCCGAAGGTTTGCCGGGAGTGCGACCTGCGGGCATACTGTGAGCGGGAGGGCGTGGTTAGACTCAAAGGGGGAAAATAAGTTGGAACTGACCCAAAATCTGTGGGAACGATTCGGCTTTCGAGACAACCCCTTTGATACCCGTGCCCTCTCTTTGTCCAACAATGCCCTTCTCCCGATAACAAAAGCATTCGTCGGACGAGATACGCATTCCAAGGAATCGCGACTCATCACTAACTTTTTCCGGAACCCCGGCGGCGGGCGCGTTGTTGTTGAAGGCGATGTAGGAGTTGGAAAGACCACATTCGTCAACTATCATCGCTTTCGTTGGGAACACGAGGCACGGGACCGACTCCTGACACCGTCCTCCGAAATCTCTGTTTACTCAACATGGACGGCGCAGGCGTTCGTGATGAGCGTACTGGGATCCCTGATCGGTCGTTTCCTCGTTCTCAAGGGCAAGAAGTGGGTTCATGACCATGATCTGCTCTCCGAGGTAGCTGCCCTGACGCAAGTGTACATCGAGCGATCGCTTCGATGGAGCGTCTCGATTAGCGTCCTCGGCACAGGCGTCGGCGGTAGCCGGGCAACCGAGCGCGCGACAAATGTTCCGGACGTGGGAATGCCGCAACTGGTTTCCTACCTTGAGCAGATTTCCTCGCTAGCGCACGACGAGGGTTTTGCCGGTATCACGCTCCATTTCGACAACATGGAGCTTCTCATGCAAACCGACCGTGAGGGCCTCGGTCGCTTCTTCGATGAGATCCGAGATGTACTCCAGACGCCGGGCTTCTACTTCGTCTTCGTCGCTCCGACGGGCTTTTTCCAAGGGATCATCGTCCCTCTGGAGCGGGTCCGGAGCATCTTCTTCGGCCAACCGATCCATCTCCCACCCCTCATGCTGGAGGAGGTCTTGGAGGTCATCCACCGGCGCTATGAGCTGCTCGCCGCCGAGCCGGACCGCTGGATCCCACCGGTGAGTGACAACTTGATCGAGTATCTCTACAAGCTCTATGATGGGAAGATCCGGTTCATCATGGATTCCATCGGAAATATCATCTCTCATATGCCAGAATCATTCCCTGGGACCGTGCCAGATGAGCTTGCTCACGCGATCCTATTGGAATTGGCCAGGCAAAAGGCCGGGAGCCTTCTGACGTCAACTGAACTGGATGTCCTTACAGAAGCAGCTAGAATGGAAGAGTTTACCAATGCTGCATTGGCCGAGCGCACGGGGAAGCTCAAGCAAAACATAGCCAAATACATTGACCGCTTTCTGGAGTTAAACTTGGCATACCCTGTTCGGAAGGAGAGCAAGCAGGTTTTCTATCGAGTGGCAGAGGATATGCGCATTTTAGGGAGGGAGGATGGGCATGGTAATATTGAGTAATATGAATCGGTATTACTCAATTGCTCCTGACGGTATTGGCTTAAAACTGAGGCTCGATCGAGTAAATACTCAATGTTTGAGTATAGTCCACTCAGCCATTGAGTAAGTTCTCAGAGATGAGTAATGGGCAAGATCCGGGAGGATAGTAATATTGAGTAATATGAATCGATATTACTCTGGAGCTTGCGCCGTAAGGCAGATGCAAAGCTGGATAGGGAGGATATAGATGGCGAAGATTGAGATCAACAAGGTCGAGCTGGTCTGGCCGGGGAAGTACAACGAGGACGGGACGCTGAAGGAAGTCCCGCGGGTGAGCCTGCCGTTCCAGGTGATCGAGACGGTAAACGAGTCCCGCGCCACGCGCGAGGTGGCGAAGAAGCCGCAAAACATTAGCCTGTTCGACGTCTACGAAGGGGAAGAGGGCGATACCTTCGAGGAGGGCTGGAAAAACAAGCTCATCTGGGGCGACAACCTGCTCGTGATGGGCTCGCTTTTGGAGAAGCTCGCCGGCAAGATCGACCTCATTTACATCGATCCGCCGTTTGCGACGGGAGCGGACTTTACCTACACGGCACCGATCGGAGACTCGGGAGAAAAGGTCTTCAAGGAGCAGTCGATAATCGAGGAGAAGGCATACAGGGATACATGGGGCCGGGGTTTAGATTCCTACCTTGAGATGATGTATGACCGGCTGGTCTTGATGAGCGAGCTTCTCGGGGATAATGGCTCTATCTATGTCCACCTCGACTGGCATGTGGCCCACTACCTAAAAGCAATACTAGACAAAGTCTTTGGGATTGATAGGTTTAGGACTGACATTGTATGGAGAAGATCGCTAGGGCACCACCTTGCCTCTGGAATGGATACGATGGTTGATTACTTGCTCTGGTACTCCAAGAGCGAGAGCTACACTTACCATTAACAGTACCAGCAACTTGAACCACAGGAGCTGGAAACCAAGTTTAATCTTGTCGAAGAACAAACCGGAAGGCGTTTCACGCATCGCCAACTGGAACAGCCACAGAATGTTGGTAGTCGAGGCGAGATCAGAGTAATCCAGAGTAAAGAAGTAAGAAGTGACCAAGGATGGCGTTGGAGCCAAGAAACACTTGACAAACGTCTTCAAGACAACCCGTATTTGATTTATTGGACATCATCTGGCCGTCCAAGATACAAAATCTATGCAGATGAGTATAAGGGACGGAAAGTGGGAAACCTCTGGATCGATATCCTTCCTCTTGCTGCTGGATCAGAAGAACGGCTAGATTTCGCTACTCAGAAACCCGAAGCTCTCCTTGAGCGCACTATCAAAGCCTCTTCCAACCCAGGCGATGTTGTTGCCGATTTCTTCTGCGGCTCCGGAACGACTCTTGCCGTCGCCGAGAAGCTCGGCCGCCGCTGGATCGGCTGCGACCTCTCCCGGTGGGCGATCCATACTACACGCAAGCGACTCCTTGGAATCGAGGGGGCAAAACCGTTTGAGGTTCTGAACCTGGGTAAGTACGAGCGTAAGTACTGGATGGGTGCTACCTTCGGCGGCAAGAAAGACGAGCAGCGCACGATCTACGAGTACATCGCGTTCATCCTCAAGCTGTACGGTGCGCAGCCGCTTTCGGGTATGCAACACCTGCACGGCAAGAAGGGAAAAGCGATGGTGCACATCGGCGTGGTCGACGCCCCGGTGACGATTGACGAGGTGAACACCGCGATCGAGGAGTGCCTCGCTGTCAACCAATCCGAGCTGCACGTCCTCGGCTGGGAGTGGGAGATGGGGATGAGCCCGTATATCGTGCAGGAAGCGAAGCGCCGCGGGATCAAGCTTCTCCTTCTCAATATCCCGCGTGAGGTAATGGAACAGCAGGCGGTGGATAAGGGAGACATCCGGTTCTTCGAGCTCGCACACGTCGAGATCGATATCAAGAAGGCTGAAGGACGTAGGGTAACGGTTGAACTGACCGATTTCGCCTTCCCTTACGCCGACCTCATCCCCGAGGACGTGCGGGAGAAGATCACCAAGTGGTCGGACTACGTCGACTACTGGGCGATCGACTGGGACTTCCGCAACGACACGTTCATGCAGGGCTGGGGCGCCTACCGCACTCGTAAGGAACGAAAGCTTCCACTTAGCTCCGATGAGCACACCTACGATAAACCGGGCGTTTACACGATCATGGTCAAGGTGATCGATATCTTCGGGAATGACACCTCACAGACCTTTCCCGTGGAGGTATAGCCATGCCCCGAGCCGTTATCTCCTACGATAAAGATCTCCCGGAGATCCCGGATCGAAGGTCAGACGGAGAACCGGACTGTTACCTTCGCAAGAAGGAAGGGGTAAAGGATGAATGGGAGGTCGTGGAGGGCCGTCGCCCGAGCAAGCTTCTCCTCGTCAATCGGCTACGTCAGGCTGTGCAACAGTGGCGTAAAGACGGTTATCCAGGAGCCTCTCCTGTTGCCGAGCGGTTGTTTAACTTCTGGTTTGAGGAGGATCACCTCGTCGATGGGCACGTGTGGCGTTACTACTTCGGCCAGCGTGAAGCGATCGAAACACTGGTCTACCTTGTGGAGATCGAGAAGAACCACGATGCGGTCGATCTTGTCAGAAGCTTCAGAGGAATCTTCTACCCCAAAGGAACGCAAGAACGGTTGCATGGTGCCGACATCACTTTTCAGACGAGGATGGACGGAACCCGGCAGATTACCCGTTACGTCCCCGAGAAAGAGAGCGAGCAGATGCAGGACCTCCCTCTAGAGGACCTGCGCCGCTACGCGTTCAAGATGGCAACTGGCTCAGGAAAGACCGTGGTCATGGCGATGGCGATCGTCTGGTCGTATTTCCATAAGTTGATGGTCGAAGGATCTGACCTCTCCACGAACTTCCTCGTGGTTGCTCCGGGCGTGATTGTATACCAACGGCTGGAGAAGGATTTCGCCGATAACGCCATTTTTCATCATTTGCCCTTGATCCCGCCGGAGTGGAAGTCGTGCTTCAGTCTAAAGGTGATCCTCCGTGGGGAGAGCAGCGAACCGGATCCATCCGGGAACCTGTTTCTCACCAACATCCAACAGATCTACACTTCCAGTCAAACGGATTGGAAGCCGATCAACCCGGTGGACGCGATGCTCGGCAAGAAACCAGTCAAAGATCTTTCTAAACAGAGCCGTCCGATGCTCGATCGGATCAAGAGCTCTCGGGATCTGGTCGTCCTGAATGACGAGGCGCACCACGTGCACGATGAGGATTTGCAGTGGCACAAGACCTTAATTGCGATCCATGAAGTGCTTCCGTGTGGGCTGGCACTCTGGCTCGATTTTTCAGCAACTCCAAAGGATCAGAATGGCGCATACTTCCCGTGGATCATCTGCGACTATCCACTCGCCCAGGCAGTGGAGGATCGTATCGTCAAGGCACCGCTGATCGTCCACCAGGTAAACCGAGAAGATCCAGAGAAGGTGACCGGGGAGAACGTCATCGAGGCCTATGGGGATTGGCTGCTCGCTGCTCTTACCCGTTGGCGAGAGCACTATGATACTTACAAGGGATTTGGGCAGAAGCCGGTCTTGTTCATCATGGCCGAGAAGAACAAATACGCGGACAGGATTGGGGAGTGGCTCGTTGCGACCGAAGAGACCGGGCTTAAGGATAAAGAAGTCCTGATAATCCACACAGATAAGGAAGGGAAGATCAACAGGAAGGACCTTGAAAAGGCCCGTAAGGCTGCCCGCGATATCGACCTTCCGCGAAACAGGCTCAAGGTCATCGTCAGCGTGCTCATGCTGCGAGAGGGCTGGGACGTGAAGAACGTCACTGTAGCTCTGGGGCTGCGTCCCTTCACCTCTAAAGCACACATCCTCCCCGAACAGGCAGTAGGAAGAGGACTGCGGCTGATGCAGGGGATCGGGCCGGATCGAACTCAGACCTTAGAAGTGATGGGCACTAAGGCGTTCGAGGATTTCGTTAGACAGCTTGAGATCGAGGGTGTTGGGATCAAGACTACCACCAAGCCACCCGCCCCACCGGTGAAGATTACGCCGGTGGTAGAGAAGATCGCCTGCGACATCGCTCTTCCGCAGACTCTCCCCATCTACACGCGGAACTACAAACGCCTCTCTGCTCTTAATCCTCTGAGTTTGGAACCGATCTATGACCAGGAAGAGCTGGACAAACGCATAGGTATCCATCTGAAAATGGAATTTGGGATAACCGAGACCGAAGTTCACCAAGCGGACATTGGGACCGGCACACCCCCGTTGGCCCAGGAACTAATTTCGTCTATTGCAAATAAGACTATGCGCGCTGCAAACCTGACAGGGGTCTTTAACACGCTCTATCCGATCGTGCAGGAATACTTAGAGCATCGCTGTTTCGACCGTGATATCGATCCTAATAATGAGGCGGTCCGAGCTGTCCTAAGAAGGCTAAAACTTCAGGAAGGTATCGCCGCGTACCTGGCACGAAAGATCGGCGAGCTCACGGTGGAAGCGCTACCGATCGTGTTCGAAAGCAAGCCACGGCCACTATCTGAAACACTCCCTTTTACCTGGCGGCGCAACCTCCCGCCTCTTTCGTGCGATAAGACCATTTTCAACTTCGTCGCCACCTACAACGACTTCGAGAAGGCCTTTGCCAGGTTTTTGGATGGTGCGGATGACGTTCTGCGATTTGCAGCCTTGGGGACCACCGAGCAGGATACCGGCACAGAGTTTCGGATCGACTACCTCAAGCCGAGCGGTGCCACCGGCTTCTACTATCCCGACTGGGTTGTGGTACAAGAAGCGGAAAACGGCGAAGTCTACTGGATCATCGAGACCAAGGGTCGTGTTTGGGAAGGAACCGAAGCCAAGGACCGTGCCATGGCCTACTGGTGCAAACATGTCTCCGAAGAAACCGGCGAGCTTTGGCGTTACCTGCGGGTAAATCAGAGTGACTTCACGCTAAAGCATGATCGTTGGACCTCACTTAAGAGAATGGTGGTTGATCTTCTGAGTTCGGAGAAAAAGCGGCTCTCTCATGAAGATACGACTGAAGTGGGCTGACTCACCTGTGGATTGGCAGATACGGTTTCTCAGAGCTAATCTTGCCTTTTGACTTCTTCGTCTCCAGAAACTCTCGCGAAAGATCATCTGAGATGAGAGGTAAGAATCCGGTGCCCAATCTCCCAGTAGAGTAGAACGAGTTCGCGATTGACCGATACGGCCGCTCTGACTCGTGCTTGTCGGATGCGCTTCTTCAGGGAATCCAGGAGCGCCACGTCCGCTCGAGATGTGCTGTCGAATTGTGCAACAGGTTGTTGCACAATTCCGCTATCGCCGTCTTCAAAAGGATTCGAACTCTGCTTCGTCTTAGACATCGAACCCCAACCCTTTCAGGTTCCTGCTCATCTTGTCCGCCGCCTGCCACAGTGTCTCCTCAAACCCCAATGTCGCGCCGTTGTTGGTCTTTTTCTTTTGCTTCACAGTTCCTCGGCCTTCCAATTTCTACCTACAGAGATAAACGCCCCACAGGCATCCTACCCTGGGGCCTCAAAATCTATTTCAAAGACTATCTCTGCCGTCAACCTCACAGTCTCACCCTTCCTCTTCGCTACACAGGCTACTTCTTCATGCACAGTATTTCCCCATCGTCTCTTGTTTAATCATGTATTATACCGAATTCTCCCCCTCGGGGTGAACCGATTGATGCTTGTGGTCACAATCTGTGACCACCTCTCCATCTCTCGTCACTCGCTCTCTTCATCACGCTGTCCCAACTGTGCTTTCGCTGTTTCAATGGCTGTCCTTAGTTTGCGTGCCAAAACCTGCTTCGGCGGCAGTTCGGTGAGATACTCAGCTACGTGAATGGATGTCTTGTCCAGTTCCAACAATTCGATCTGTTCGTGCGATCCTTCGGCACATAGAATAAGTCCTAACGGAGACGTTTCGCCTTCTTCAATTTCGTTCTTATCAAGCCAGCGCAAGTAAAGCTCCATCTGGCCTTTATATGCGGCTTTGAACCTGCCTAGTTTCAGCTCAATTGCCACCAATCGCTGGAGTTTACGGTGAAAGAACAGAAGATCGAGATAATGGTCCTCATTGTCGATTACCATGCGCTTTTGGCGGACGACGAACGTGAAGCCAACCCCAAGCTCCAGAAGAAACGACTCCAACTCCCGCAAGATGGCGGCTTCCAGGTCCCTTTCGCTGAAAGTGTCCTTCAGGTTGAGGAAATCAAGCACATACGGATCACGGAAGACCAGGTCGGGCGACATACGGTCTTCATTCCGTAATTCTGCCAGCTCCTTCTTCGCCAGTTCTTCGGGCTTTTTGGAAATAGCGGTGCGCTCGTAGAGCATGGAGTCGATCTTTTTCCGCAAGGTACGGACGCTCCAGCCCTCAGCGCGGCACATCGCGGCGTAGAATTCACGTTGCAGGGGATCTTTCAGGTACATGATCTCTTTGAAGTGCGACCAGCTTAATTGTCTCCACAGTGTAGAGACAATTACTTCATTGGGGAAAGTCTCAGCGAACTTCATCATATGCCGAAGGTTCTTGGCCGCAAAGCCGGAGCCGTACTCCACGGTCAATTGTCGCGACAGTGTAGAGACAATCTCCTCACCATATCCAGCCCGCTTTCCTTCGAGAATTTCCTCGTTAATCCGCTTGCCGATTTGCCAGTAGAGCACGGTCATTCTGACATTGACCGTTGTTGCGACGGCCGAGCGTGTCTCTTCGATGAGTCTGCGAATATCGCCCAGTAGATCTTTGGGTACCAAAGGTGGATTGCCGGATTTTGTCAGCTCATTCTCCATGTCTCAATGCTCCTGGTACTGCCGCAGCTTGTGGCAGATTTCCCGTCAACGTTTCTCGCGCAGGCTGTGCGTATCCCTCATCTTGACCTCGCGGAGCGCGCTGCTCAGACATCAAACCCCACCCTCTTCAGGTTCCTGCGGATCTCATCTTCCAGCCGTCGCGACTCGGCAAACAGCGCTATTTCCCTGTTGTGCCAACGTATTCGCGGACGTCCACCATCACGCCGGCCCGCGCCGTATCTTCCGCACGGTACAAAAGCTCATGCGCCGTGGACTCGTCCACATATGCCTCGCCGCAGTTCTCGCACACCTCCGCCGGGACGTTCCGAATCACCAGCGTTACCCCGTTCCGCTGCAGGGTGACAGTGGTCTTGCCCGGCCGCGTCTCCCCTTGTTTACAGATCACACATTTCATTATCTCCTCCTCCTGAACCCTTCCTTCCATAAAGCAGGGTCCGGTTCGTAAACAGTGACCACAATCAACGTATCTGCATCCACATTATCGGCCACAACCGTATGCAACGGTCGCTCTCCTCTCCAGCCTAGAACCAGACGGCTTGGATACGGCTGATCATCGGGATAACTCTCGATTGTCTCACCCGTCTCCAATACATTATGTACATCCTTGCTAGTTATCCCGCGTTCGAACATGCGCTGCAATGCATGAACACGAAAGATTATACGTCTATCCACCATCCCAACTCCTCTAGGTTCTTACGGAGCTGCTGTTCCAGCTTGCGCGATTCGACGAACTGCGCGGAGAGTTCCGAGGTCAGCCGAGCCATCTTCTCCTCGAACGGCTCGTTATACTCCTATCCTTCTCCACAGAGAAAAGTGCCCCACGAGCACTCCACCCTAGGGCCTCAAAACCTATTTCAAAGACTATCTCTGCCGTCAACCTCACAGTCTCGCCTTTCCTCTTTGATAGATCATTTAATCGTATCTAGTAGAGTCTATCGTTGAGGGCGCATGGAGACAATTGGTTTGTAGTGGGTAGACGATGGTAAGTGGTTAGTAGCCGGTCGGAGAGTCGTCAGTCGGGAGTCCGGAGTAAGAGTTGGCGGTTATTGAGGAGTTGCGTATGAGGGCATCGACGCTGTATAGTGGTTCATCGTGCAATAAAGGAGGTATCTTTATGGCGACTTATATCCTGCTCAGTCGGCTGACCGACGAGGGAGCGGCGACGATAAAGAACAATCCGGATCGAATAAAGGAAGTGAATCACGAAATCGAGGAGTTCGGCGCCCACGTCCTGCACCAGTACGCTACCTTGGGAGCGTACGATTTTGTGAGTGTTGTCGAGGCGCCCGATCTTGCATCGATCGCTCGCGTTTCCATGGAGCTCGGTGCACGTGGCAGCGTGAAAATCCAGACCTTGTCCGCCATTCCTATCGACGA
>DQCH01000065.1:0-2854 GCA_003545155.1 Candidatus Acetothermia bacterium | reverse complement strand
AGGACCGCTCGAGACCATCCATGTTGTCTTTTGCGCCCCGCGCTTGTCTTCCGCTCTTAAGAGGTATCACTTGATCAAGGCCCGCTCAACCGTCTACACTTGGCCTTGGTTTCACGAATTTGCAATGCCGCAGACCAGAAAGGATGAGGTAGATGTCGAAACCGACGCTGGTGGTGATGGCTGCAGGTATCGGCAGCCGTTATGGCGGGATAAAGCAGATCGATCCGGTGGGTCCAAGCGGCGAGATTCTCCTGGATTACTCGGTCTATGATGCCCTACGAAGTGGCTTTGGAAAAATCGTCTTCATCATCCGTAGGGAGATAGAGGAGGCGTTTCGCTGCAGGGTGGAACCGACGATCGGGAGACGGTGCGAAATTCAGTACGTGCAGCAGTCATTGGATGCCGTTCCAAAAGGGTTCGGAGTTCCCCCTGCGAGGGAAAAGCCGTGGGGCACAGCCCATGCGGTCTTCCTCTGTAAGGAGGTCATCGATGGTCCGTTTGCCGTGATCAACGCGGACGATTTCTACGGGCGCACCTCGTTTAGGTCCCTTCGAGGCTACCTCGATGGCGCCCAAGATCGTGATGGGGCTTTCAGTATCTCTATCATCGGATATCGTTTGAAGAACACGCTCACCGAGTATGGGCACGTATCGCGGGGCGTGTGCACGGTCACGTCGGATGGCCACTTGTTAAACATCAAAGAGCAAAAACGCGTGAAGCTG
The DNA here is from genome assembly GCA_003545155.1 of Candidatus Acetothermia bacterium. Classification (GTDB taxonomy): domain Bacteria; phylum Bipolaricaulota; class Bipolaricaulia; order UBA7950; family UBA9294; genus UBA9294. Next base: position 2,132 of record DQCH01000065.1, on the reverse strand, counting down.
TTCGGGTCGGCGATCAAATACGCGGAGGATGATGGAAGTTGGACAAAGATTCCTGGAGAGACGATCGTCTCTATGAATATGTGGGGATTTACCCCATCGATTCTGGGTGAGCTTGAGGCGCGCTTTGCCCGGTTTCTTAGGGCGCACGCAGGGGATATCGAAACGGCAGAGTATCTCCTGCCAGATGTGGTGGGGGAGCTGGTGCGCGAGAAGAAGGCATTCGTGCGCGTGCTTCCGACCCACGAACGCTGGTTCGGAGTGACCTATCCCAAAGACAAGGCGACTGCCCAACAGGCGATCGGGGAGCTCACCCGCCGTGGAGTGTATCCGGAGGATCTGTGGGGAACGTAAAGTAACTAGAAAGACCGGTACTGGCTCGCAAAGACATCGATTATCGGGCGCTTCTGATCCACTCCACGGTGCGCGAAAGGCCCTCGGAGAAGGGGATCTGCGCCTGAAAACTGAGCGTCCGAGAGGCCTTTCCGACACCGAGCCTGCTTTCCATCAGTTCGCCCGTGCGCGGATCGGCGTACGCGGCCTCCCCGTCGAAGCCGATGACCTCCTTGAGCAGCGCAAACAGGTCGTTCACCGATGTCGACGCCCCTGTTGCGATATTGTACGCGCCGTCATCAGGGGTGCTGGGAAGCGCTGTTTCGGAGAACAGGCGATCGGTGGCCAATAGGTTCGCTCGTGCCACGTCCTCCACACAGACGTAGTCTCTTAGCTGGGCGCCACTACCGTATATGGTGGGCTGCGTGCCGCTGAGCATCGCCCGAGAGAAGATGGCCACGACCCCTGCTTCCCCAGTTGGATCCTGTCGGGGGCCGTAAACGTTTCCGTAACGAAGGGAGAGGCTCTTCAATCCGAAGGTGTGAGCGTAGGCAAATAGGTATCCCTCCACCGCCGCCTTGGCAGCTCCGTAGGGGCTGATTGGCGCCTTGGGAGCCTGTTCCTCGACGGGCGCGGGTGTTTCCCCGTAGATGGCTCCGCCAGACGAAGCGAACAGCACTCCTTCCACGCCGCTTCTAACAGCGCTTTGAAGCAGGTTCACCGTGGCAGTGACGTTGACGTTTACATCGAAGACGGGCTCGGCGACCGAGCGGCGGATGTCGATCTGCGCGGCATGGTGGTTGACGAGGCGTGGGCGGAATCGCTCCAAAACGTCGCTTGTGCGGTCGTGATCGCACAGATCCGCTACGATCAACTCGGCCTTGTGGTGGACGTTCTCCCTGTGGCCGGTGGAGAGGTTGTCCAACACGAGGACCTCGTGTCCGGCTTCGATGTAGTGATCGACGACGTGCGAGCCGATAAACCCAGCCCCGCCGGTAACTAAGATCTTCATCGATCCTCCTCCTCGTTTAACTGTCTTGCGCCTGGGCTGGGGCGAACCCCCCAGACGTTGGCCTGCTTGCCGGTTTCCCTTTTATAGGCATTGACGATTCCTTCCACGTATCTTCGCTCCTCGCACGAGGGCACCAGATGGAGCGTGGTCCCGCCGAATCCCCCGCCGACAAAACGCGCACCGAGCGCGCCGTTTCGAGCACCCCACTCAAGAGGATCGACACACTCACTATCGCAAGCCTTTTAGCGCGCTTCGAGCCGATTAACATCGTCGCTTCCCCGGATCGCCTTTGCGAGGAACTTTTTTTGCATCTTTGTCAGCATAGCACCAAGAGTCTCTTAGACCAAGGAGCTCTTAGACACATGGGCAATTTTTGGATCCTGCCCATCTTCGGTTCTTCTTGAAACGAAGGCCACGCAGGTTCTCATTGTGGGCTCCTCGCTGTTTCAAGTGGGTAACTTAAGAGAAAGGCTGAAACGACGAGACTCTCGCAAAGGCGCTTAAGACGCAAAGAACGGCGGAAAACAGGATCGATAGGAATCCAATAACCTATGAGGAATCCAGGAATCCATGAGAAAGCTAAGGATGTACAAATCAGCGCTTTGCCGCAGAGAACGCAGAGAGTGAAAATCTATAATCCTTGGCGATCTTAGTGTCTTGAGTGAGTGAAACAAACGGACGAGAGAAAAAGCTTTACCTCTCGCAGAGCCGCAGGGAACGCGAAGAAAAGCTGAAACACAGTAATGGGTAATCAGTGAAGAGTAATGAGAAAGAGCAAGTGGAGTTGATG
>DQCH01000095.1:506-3151 GCA_003545155.1 Candidatus Acetothermia bacterium | reverse complement strand
GGCCCACGCTGTGGGGAGGGCATTCTGGGATACGCTTTTCCAGGTGAAGGTAAGCGAGCAGGCTGACCTTGTTATCGTCTCGGCCGGGGGGCACCCCAATGACATAGACCTCTACCAGGCGCACAAGGCTCTGTATAACGCCGCTAGAGCAGTGAAGGATGGAGGGATGATCTTCCTCCTCGCTGCCTGCCCCGATGGGATTGGGCATGAAGTCTTCACCGACTGGATGACGCGCTGTGATAAGCCGGATGACGTCTTTGGCATCTTTGCGCGCGAAGGGTTCAAGCTTGGTGGGCACAAGGCGATCTACCTGGCGAATGACCTTAGGCGGGCGGAGATTTATCTTCTCTCGGAGATGAGAGGAGACCTTGTTAAACGTTTTTTCTTAAAACCGGTTACAAATCCAAACGACGTGTTGGTAGATGCACGCGAGCGGTACGGTGAAAGGTTCCGCACTCTTGTGATGCCCCACGGAGAAGATACCTTTCCCATTACGTAAGGGCAAAGGAATGGGATGAACTGGCAAATCCTTCGTTACGACCAGGTTTCATCGACCCAGGACACCGCGAGAAAGCTCGTCGCCGCAGGGGCTGATGAGGGAACGATCGTCGTTGCCGATGAACAGGAGCGTGGGAGGGGGAGGCGTGGCAGGGCGTGGATCTCTCCTTGCGGAGGGTTTTACGCTTCGCTTGTCTTAAGGATAGATCCGCTTGGCTCCCTTCGCGCGGGGATCGCGGTTGCCGAGGCGCTGAGGGATGTTGAGATCGAAGCGATGCTTAAGTGGCCGAACGATGTCTTAGTGGGCGAGAAGAAGATCGCAGGGGTCCTCATTGAGAACGTTGGTGATCGGGCGATCGTAGGGGTTGGAGTGAACCTCGTTGCCGCGCCGGTTGCGACGGCGACCTGCGTTGCCCGGGAGACTGCCGTCCTTCTTACTCAAGATGACCTGTTGAAGAGGATCCTGCAACACCTTACTCCCGCTTCGCCAAAGGAGATTCTAAAGCGGTATCGAGCGCTCTCGGCCACGATCGGTCGAGACGTGCGGGTGGAAGTTGGAACATCCACTGCGTCCAGGCCGATCGTCGGAAGGGCAGCGGGAATTGATTCCCTCGGTAGACTCCTTATTGAGACAGACAATACTCTTCGTACCATTACCTCCGGTAGTTGCATCCACCTACGGTTTGTTCCCCAAGCTGGCTGGAGGAGCGTATTCTAGGGGGACACGCCTTACTATCGCCCGCCGTTTTCGCTGGCTCGATCTGAGTTTTGGTGTGTTTGACCCCAGTTAAAGAGAACGTTAATCTAGAGCGGAAACTGGAGAAAAATAAGGGGGTTAAATGGCCTTTTGGAAAAAGCAAAGAGTAATTGAGACGCTTGTCCTCAGGCATGCCCAGTGCGTCGATGAGACCCTCTCCTATTATCAGGAGGCGCTGTCCGCCTACCTCGAAGGCGATACGGAGAAGGCAAGCCAGCTCGCCCTTGAGACTCACCAAGCGGAGGGTCGGGCCGATGACGTAAGGCGAGAAGTGGAGGCGGAGCTCTTGGGCGGAGCTCTTCTTGCCCACTCTCGGAGGGAGGTACTTGAGGTCATCGAGGGGGTGGATAAGCTGGCCAATGCAGGGGAGGCCGCGCTTGATTATCTCCTGCTGCAGAGGGTAAGGATTCCCGAGGAAGTCAAACCGATTCTCCGAGAAATCATGGTAAAAAACCAGGAGATCTTCGTGGAGGTCAAACAGGCCCTTCATCTGCTCTTTCAGGATATGAGCCAGGCGTTGGAGCATACCAAAGCGATCGAGACCAAGGAGGGAGAGGTCGACCATCTGGAACGTTCCGTGGTTAAGCAACTCTTCAATATGGACATAGACCTGGCCGAGAAGATCCAGATGCATGGTTTGGTGGAGGAGCTGGTCGAACTCTCCGATCGGGCTGAGGACCTCTCCGACCGGATTGACATCATGATCGCGGAGAGGAAGCTCTAGGAGCTCCAGTATAGGGGCTAATTAAGTGGTTTACGATCGCGTTCTCCAAGTTCGACCTTTCGATGGTCTTTGGAGAGATCAGCGGGATCTTCAGGGCGGCCGACAATGACGAGTGAAGCTCCCTGCCCAAAGGGCGGGGAGCTTCACTCTCCCTTGATGTGCATCGGCTGGTTGCAGCAGACGAGCGTCCCTGCTCCGGACTTCGTCACCTTCACTTCCTGTCCGCAGATATTGCAGACATAGGTCTTTCCTTCTTCCGCCATCATAGACCTCCTTTATAACTTAAGTGATCTTTCCCACAGGCCGTGGATGTTGCAGTACTCGACCGCGATCAACTCACTTAACCCCTCCAGGGTGGCGTGAGTGACGATTATGGGAACCCCGTAGGTCGGTCCCAGGTCGAATGTTGCGATATGGACCGCCCCCCCGTCCTTCACCCCGTAAAGGGCGATCCACTTGATGTGGTGCTCGATCGTGTTCGGGTGTGGGACCTCCTTACCAACGGTGACCTTGACGATCTTTTCCCCGCAGTCGGGGCAAGCGACCAGCTCGATCACCGGGACGTGCTTCTCCTTCCCTTCTTGTGCTTCCGTTTTGATTAACTCTCCAAGCCGCATAGTTTCCTCCTTTCTTGGTCGTAAAGTTTTCTTGCAACCTCATTTTTTT
>DQCH01000095.1:0-441 GCA_003545155.1 Candidatus Acetothermia bacterium | reverse complement strand
CGTGACCTGTTCGGGCGCCTTTCCTGCCCAGCCGTAGGAGCCGATCACCGCGGCGTGCCGCAGCTTCGGCCGCAGGGCGTTCACTAGGTATGCGGCGTAAACTACGCTTGGGTGAGGTTCAACAAGCATGGTCGGTGCGCCAAAGACGACCGTGGCGGCATCGACCAGGGTGATCACAAGCTTCCCGAGATCGGTCACCGTCATGTTGAACGGTTCTGTCCGCACCCCGCGATCGGCAAGCGCAGAGATCAGGTGGTCCACCATCACCTGTGTGCTCCCGTGCATCGAGACGTAAGGGAGCACGACGAGGTTTTCCGGAGGGTCGAGGACCCAGTGTCTGTAAGCGTCGAGGATGAATGCCGGGTCATCATAGAGTGGCCCGTGGCTTGGGGCGATGGTCTCGATCTCGTAACGGGCGAGCTTCTCCAGGTGCCCCTTGAT
>DQCH01000030.1 GCA_003545155.1 Candidatus Acetothermia bacterium | reverse complement strand
AGATACGAGCTGCGGGTTAAGAATCCATTCCTTCGGTTCCTGTTTGAACAGGTGTTCAAGATCAATCCAGGTGCTCGCCATAAGAGCCTTCCGATAGAACTCTTGCATTACACTAAACCTTTTGTTAAGGGGGTCATTGCCGGGCTGATCGATGGAGACGGAAACATTGAGAGTTCGGGAACAACCCTCTCGGTACGCGTTGCTGCCAGAACACTCTTAGAGCAGCTGGCAGTAGTCATGGACCTTCTTGGATTTGTTCCACGCGATCGAGCTATTGAGGGGCAGGAAACAGAACATGTATATCGGGGGAAGAAGATAATTCAGAGATATCCACTCTACGGGGTATCGTTTAGGAAAATAGAAGAAGATTTACCCTCTGAAAAGTACCGATCTGCTGGACTGTCTAGTAGAGCTTGGCATGATGAAGACCGCGATGAGTGGCACAGGGTAATCAATAATATTCCTGTAGAAATTCCAGATGATGTAATCTATGACATAACCACAGAAAGTGGAACGCTTATAGTGAATGGAATGTGGAATCATAACTGCGTTGGCTGGGACCTACATGATCTGCTGCTACGCGGTTTTCGCGGCGTGCGGGGGAAGATCGAGGCACGACCTGCGAAGCGTTTCCGGGTTGCCCTGCTACAGGTAGTGAATTTCATGTACACCCTGCAGGGCGAGTCGGCAGGGGCACAGGCCTTCTCTAACCTCGACACCTACCTTGCTCCCTTTATCCGTGCCGGCGGCCTCTCTTACAAAGAGGTGAAACAGAACCTGCAGGAATTCGTGTATAACATGAATGTTCCCACACGAGTTGGTTTCCAGAGCCCCTTCACCAACGTAACGCTTGATTTGGAGGTTCCACGCTACATGCAGGGCGAGCCAGTGATCATCGGCGGAGAACTTCAAGACACGGTCTACGGAGACTATCAACGCGAGATGAACCTCTTCAATCGCGCCTTCGCTGAGGTAATGATTGAGGGAGATATGCACGAGCGACCGTTTACCTTCCCCATCCCTACCTACAACATCACCGAGGACTTCAACTGGGAGAACGAGAGCTTGGAACCGGTGTGGGAGATGACGGCTAAGTACGGAATCCCTTACTTCTCGAACTTCATTGGAAGCGATATGAAACCGGAGGATACGCGCAGTATGTGCTGCCGCCTGCGGATTGATAACCGCGAGCTTCGCAAGCGCGGCGGAGGCCTCTTCGGCGCAAATCCCCTCACCGGATCGATCGGTGTGGTGACGATCAACATGCCACGGCTCGGTTACTTGGCAAAGGGTGAATCCGACTTCTTTTCCCGGTTGAGCAGTCTGATGGAGCTTGCGAAGGAGTCTTTAATCATCAAGCGCAAGACCCTGGAGGCCCTTACAGAGAAAGGACTCTATCCCTACTCCAGATTCTATCTGCAAAAGATCAAACAGAGCATGGGAGGCTATTGGAAGAATCACTTCTCTACCATCGGGTTGATTGGGATGAATGATGCACTACTGAACCTGTATGGCACTTCTATTGCCGAAGAAAAGGGGCAGGCGTTCGCTCTCAAGGTCCTTGATTTCATGCGCCAGCGACTGAGCGAGTTTCAAGAGGAGATAGGGGAGATCTTCAATCTAGAGGCCACTCCAGCCGAGGGGGCGAGCTACCGGTTGGCCAAGAAGGACCTGGAGCGTTACCCCGACATCCGTATCTACAACCGTGAGAGATACGGAGGAAAGGTCCCCTATTACACCAACTCCACGCACCTTCCCGTTGGTTTGACAGAGGATCTGTTTGAGGCGCTACAGCTCCAGGATCCCCTGCAGACCCGCTACACCGGGGGAACGGTCTTCCATGCCTTCCTCGGCGAGCGTACACCAAGTCCAGAGGCGATCAAACGACTGGTGCGCAAGATCGCCGAGACCTTCCATCTGCCTTACTACACGCTTACCCCAACGTTCTCCGTCTGCCCGAAACACGGGTATATCTCGGGGGAGCACAAATACTGCCCGAAGTGCGATGAAGAACTGGCAGAAGGCTATGCACAAGAGACTAAAGGAGGTATCACCATTGAACTACAAAGAAGACAGAGAGGGTAACCTCGTCCTTGAAGATGGGACGATAATTCCAGCAGAGCGTAGGCAGAGAGCAGAGGTGTATTCGCGGATCGTGGGATACCTCCGACCGGTGGAGCAGTGGAACGACGGCAAGCAGGCCGAGTTCGCCGATCGGAAGACTTATTCCACCACACCGGTGGCGCACGTGTAGAGACTGGGCCGGCCGGAGCTTGCAGCCCGGTCGATGTGCTCTCAAGTGGGCATGGAGGGTCTTATGCCGATCCATATAAGATGCGGTGATAAGAACGGCGTCTTCTCGCAACGGCTTGATATCTCACCGGTTGCGCCGTCAGTGATGCGCTACTAGCAGGTGTCTTATACGGCAATCGTAGCCTTGTTGGGGGTGTTATGAGGATCGATATAAACAATGTTATACGCCACAAATACTATGAAAAGCTTCAAAGTGAAATAGATGAAAAGAAAACCATGCCATTGTTGGTGGACTGGCACTTAGTTCTTTCCTTCAATGATTGAATACACCAACTGAATAACTTTATTAAAGGAAAGGAAATTACATTATGGAAGCAGTATTATTGCAAATAGTGTGGATATTTCTAATCGGGGCGGTTTGTGGTTTCTTAGCTACTTGGCTGGGCATAGGTGGATGCTTCCTGAGGATACCAATGATGATGGTACTCTTGGGCTTAACCATTAAAACGGCTTACGCAGTAAATATGGCGGTCATAGCGATCGCCACCATCCCTGGTGTAATTGCGCATTACAAGATGAAGCATGTGTACAGTAAAGGCTTTGTCGTAGCTGCTATTGGATCAGCGGTTGGTGTGGTAGTTGGCACACAGATCGCGATGTACGTTCCAAGTGCGACCCTCAAAGTGATCTTCGGTATTGCATGTATTGTCATCGGTATTTACATGTCGTACTCTGCCATAAAGAGCAAAGGTAAGACACCTGCAAGGGTAACGGTGGATCAGGTGGAAAAGTTGGAGCATGGCTTAAAACTCGGGGTATTGATGTTTTTGGCTGGAATAGCCACGGGTCTTTGCGGATTTGGTGGGGGCATTTATTACATGCCCATCTACAATGCGCTCTCGTACCCAATGCACATAGCCATCGGCACCTCTTCCACGCAAATGATACCTGTTGCAGGAATCGGGGCAGCCAACCTGTCAATACACGGATTTCAAAACTGGTTCTATCTCGTAACAATTGGTCTGGTGACATTGGTCTTCTCGTGGTTAGGCGCTCGATCTACAAAGGCGATGAAGGCATGGATCTTAAGAGCAATATTCGGGATCCTCATAGGGCTTGTTGGGCTATCGGTAGCTATGGGGCTAATCTAAATAGAGGTTGCGTATAACAACCGCATCAACTCGGACTGGCAAAAGCTGCGCCGCTCCGCTATGCAGCTTTTGCCAGCCGGTTATGCGGAGCGTTATGCCGTCGAAACCATCTCAGCTATGGAACCACGCAACTACGAGCTGAAAAACGGACGCGTTCTCCTGATCCGCGAGGCGGCGGTTGAAGATGCCCGTGCTGTTCTCGACTACGTTGAAGGCATCAGCGGTGAGTCCGACTTTCTGAGCTTCGGCCCCGGCGAGTTCGAGCTCACCGAACCGGAAGAGGAGAATTTCCTCCGCAAATATCGCGATTCGGACAACCAACTCTACATACTCGGGCTGATAGACAATACAATTGTCGCCGCGTTGAGTTTCTCAGCGGGTCGTCGCCCTCGCGTTCGACACAGCGGTGAATTTAGCATGTCGGTGCGAAAACAATATTGGGGGCTTGGGATTGGCTCGCTAATGCTCGACAGGCTCATCGATTGGGCAAGGGCTACTCGAATCGTGAAGAAGATCAATCTGCGTGTGCGGACTGATAATCAACGAGCTATTGTGCTTTACAAACGCAAAGGATTTGTAATCGAGGGTACAATCCGCAGGGAGGTATTTTTAGACGGCAAGTACTTTGATCATCACTGGATGGGACTAGAATTGTGACAAAGACGGCATAACCAGCGCTTGCACCCGGCCAGGCTATCGCGCGGCGAATTCGAAGTAGTTTCCGTGATTGTGGGTTGTCTTCAAGACGAGAACACGCTGCAAACCCGCCTGGCGGGTGAAGCGCGAGCCGTTGCGAGTATGAATATCGGAGAACAATACAGGCTGTTGCACAAATCTCTTCTCCTTGCGAAACAGAAGCTTTCACCGCCGAGAACGCGGAGAGTGGAATGGGAGCCTTAATGCCTCATCTCAGCGATCTTTGCGCCCTCTGCGGTAAAATGCCTGAAGCTAGAGTTTGAACTTGAAGACGAGCAGTAGAAAAGGTTTACACAGTAGGCTGAACAAACGATGAAGAAATCCAAAAATGGTGGGTGCATAATCCATCACGACGATTCGATAGAGATACTGGATTCGCAAATCGCTGCGCCACAACCAGTAATCGCGCGCGATGTTGGGATGTTACTACCGCTATGAAGATCGCCCAGATTCTGCCCACAACGCTGATCGACTATCCGGGCAAGGTAGCGGCGCTCATTTACACGCCAATATGTAACTTTCGCTGCCCGTTCTGTCACAACTCCGAGCTTGTGCTGCCGGAGAAGATAAGAAAGCTGAAGCTCATCCCGGAGAACGATATCCTCTACTTCCTACGGGAGAGGTGTGGGTTCCTCGACGGCCTTGTCATCACAGGCGGAGAACCAACGGTTCAACCTGATCTTCTTCGATTCATCGAGAAAATTAAGGGGTTAGGTCTCCTTGTCAAGCTCGATACCAACGGCTCTCGGCCGGAGGTTCTTGAGGAGTTACTCGATGCACACCTCCTCGACTATATAGCGATGGACCTTAAAGGTCCTGCGGCACGATACGACGAGATGGCCGGAGTACATGTCGACATGGCCGCGATCACCCGCTCGATCCGCCTCATCATCGAGCGGGCACCGGACTATGAGTTTCGCACTACCAGCGCTCCGACGATCACCGCAAAAGATATCAAAGAGGCTGTTTCGCCCATCGCTGGTGCTAAGCGCTACTTCTTGCAGCAGTTCGTCATCCCGACGAACAAGGACCTCGTCGATCCGGCGTGGAACCAGAAGACTGCCCTATCCGAGGGGGAGCTTCGTGCACTCTGGAAGCGGATAAAAGGGAACTTCACTGAAGGCGGAGTACGATGAGTCACGTCGAGTTTCTTGTGTAGCGTCCGGTCTTGCGTCCGACGTCAAATCAACGTCGCACACAGGTTGCGACGCTACGAAAGCTGAGAGCTAACCGCTGACGGCTGATAGCTACAGACTTATCCCCGACGTTCAGAGGGCTTGTGGATTGAAGCTGATTGCTGACGGCTGAGAGCTGAATACTGATTGCTGATAGCTAAAGTCCCACCATCTCACGCACGCGGGCGATGTTCTCGCGCGCGATCGCGCTGGCCTTCTTCGTTCCCGAAGCGAGGATCTCCTCCACTTTTCCGGAGGCTTCGAGCTCGGCGCGGCGCTGCCTTATCGGGCGAAGCACATCCATAAGGCTATCAAAGACGACCTCTTTTAAGCGGGAGTACATGAGCTTTCCCGCCTTGAAGTCGGCGTGCAGTTCCACAACGATCGACAGATCGCCCGATAGTTCAGTAGCTAGTTCGAGGATCTCAAACAGGTTGGCGACACCAGGCGACATTTCCTCACCGGCGACAAGGCCGGTGTCGGTGACAGCGGAGCGAACCTTCTTACGGATAGAGGACTCCTCTTCCATCACTCCGATATAGTTTGGTTCGCCAGCGCTCTTGCTCATCTCCTTCGTCGGATCGGCGAGCGACTTGAGCCGTCCTCCTTTTTCCTCGACGATCGGCTCAGGCTCAGGGAAGAACTCACCGAAGCGAGCGTTGAACCGTCGCGCGATCCGCCGGGAAAGCTCGAGGTGCTGTACCTGATCTTCGCCCACAGGAACCCCCTGCGCTTTGTAGAGGAGGATGTCCGCCGCCTGTAGGATCGGATAGTTAAACAGCCCCGCCGAGATGAACTTTCTCCCCGCGGATTTCTCCTTAAACTGGGTCATCCGCGCTAGATCGCCGTAGGAGGTGACGCAGCCGAGGATCCAGGCAAGCTCAGCGTGCTCGGGAACTGACGATTGGATAAACAGTATCGACCTTTTAGGGTCGATGCCGCAGGCCATTAAATCAAGCGCCATCGCGCGCGACGCGGCGCGCAGTGCCTTCGAGTCGATATCGATCGTGATCGCGTGGTAGTCAACGATGCAGTAAACGCAGTCATGATCGGCCTGGAGTGCGGCCCAATTCCGGATTGCCCCAAAGTAGTTTCCGATGTGTAACGTCCCGGTCGGTTGAATCCCGGAAAAGATCCTAGTCGCCATCGCCCACCTCCTTATTTAGAAGTTTTCTTGCGAAGTATACCGATGTGAGTCTTGCCCTCGCAACCAGTATTAGGTTGACCAATTTCCCACTTCTAGCGTATCATTCTTGCGGGTGTTTAATGGCATATGGTCTGACTGCGATTATCTTGGCAGCCGGTAAGGGGACCCGCATAAGATCGAGACGGGCTAAGGTGCTTCACCGTGTCTGTGGCCGGCCAATCTTAAGCTACGTCCTTCGGGCCGTTAAAGGGATTGCCCCTGACCAGATCCTTATTCTGGTTAGCAACTGCGCTAACGAGGCGTGGGCTGAGCTGGGTGGCGAACTCGTTGAGTTTGTCGAGCAAAAAGAGCAGCTTGGCGCAGGTCATGCCGTTCTGCAAGCGAAGGGACGGGCCCACGGCGAGACGATCTTAATCGTCCCCGGTGACCTTCCTTTACTCTCTAGTGCGGTCCTTCAAGGCCTCCTCACTCATCATGTTGCGCATGAGGCGGAACTCAGCGTCCTGACCGTGGTCCTTGAAGAGCCGGGAACCTATGGCCGCCTGCTTCGCGACGGGAACAAACGGCCAATCAAGATCGTGGAGGCATGCGACGCAACCCCGGAAGAGCTTGAGATCCACGAGGTTAATACTGGGATTTACTGCGTGCAAAATAATGATTTCTTATGGGAATCGCTTGCCTCTCTTAATACCACAAACGCGCGGGGGGAGTACTATCTGACCGACTTGGTTGACCGCTACCGGGTGGCAGGGAAGCATGTCCTCGCTGTTGAGGTGGAGGATTCGCAGCGAGTTATGGGGATCAACTCTCGTGCCGAGTTAGCCGTGGCTGATAGACTGATGCGCCTTCAGAAAATGGAGGAGTTGATGGCCGGGGGGGTGACAATCATCGATCCGACGCGGACTTATATCGAGAGCGAGGTAACAATCGGTACTGATACAATCATCCTTCCCGGAACCCATTTGCGTGGGGATTCGACGGTCGGTGAGAACTGCACGCTCGGCCCGGATACATGGATCGATAACTCGAATGTAGGAGAGGGATGTCGCATTTGGTACTCCGTCATTGAGAGGGCACGGATTCGAGCGGGTACCACAGTCGGTCCGTACGCTCACCTACGTCCCGGAGCGGACGTGGGGCCGGATGCGCGGATTGGCAACTTTGTAGAGGTGAAAGCCGCGCGGGTGAAGCGCGGGGCAAAGGTCGGGCATCACGCCTACATCGGTGATGCTGAGGTGGGTGAGGGAGTGAACATCGGTGCGGGGACGATTACCTGCAACTACGACGGAGAGCAAAAACACCACACGACGATCGGTGATCGGGCGTTCATTGGGAGTAACACTTCCCTTGTGGCTCCGATCACGATCGGCGAGGGGGCGATAATCGGCGCTGGTTCGGTCATAACGCAGGACGTTCCGCCAGGAGCCCTCGCCCTGGGGCGAGCTCGCCAGGTTAATAAACAGCACAAGAAGGAGCATGAGAAATGATCGGTAGGGAACTCAAACTTATCACTGGAAATGCCAACAGGGCACTGGCGCAGGAGATCTCCTCATCCTTAGGGATCAACCAGTGTGATACCGCTGTCGAGCGGTTCAGCGATGGAGAGATTCGAGTGCGGATCCGCGAGACGGTTCGCGGGGCCGATGTGTTTGTTATTCAACCGACCTGTCCGCCGGTCAACGACCACTTGATGGAACTTCTGATCATCATAGATGCACTGCGACGTGCCTCCGCGCGTAAGGTGATAGCGGTCATTCCCTACTATGGTTACGCGCGCCAGGATCGGAAAGACACGGGGCGCGTCCCAATCTCGGCTCGCCTTGTTGCTAACCTGATCGAGACCGCTGGGGCAGACCGCGTCCTCACCATGGACTTGCACGCCGGACAGATCCAAGGGTTTTTCAATATCCCGGTTGACAACCTCGTCCCTCATCAGATTTTTGCTCGCTACTTTCATGAGACGATCGCGGGTTCCGACGAGACGGTCATCGTCTCCCCCGACGTCGGTGGCACAGTTCGCGCTCGTATGCTCGCCGAGCAGCTCAATCTTCCTCTCGCGGTCCTGGAGAAGCGTCGAGCACCGGAGGGAACGGATATCGAGGTGATAAACGTCATCGGCGATGTGGAAGGTAAACGTGCCATTCTTGTTGATGACATCATCGCTTCAGGAGCGACCTTAATCCGGGCGGCACAGACCCTGTTTGACCATGATGCGACCGAGGTCAACGCCTACTGCACCCACGGAGTTTTTTCTGACGACGCTCTTAACGCCCTAGGAAATTCACTCTTGAAAAAGGTCGTCGTAACAAATACTATTTCGCACGAACAAGCTGCGAAAAGCGAGATTGTTGACTATATTTCTATTGGAGAGCACCTAGCGAAGACGGTGCGGTGGATTTTCGAGAACAAATCGGTGAGTCGCCTCTTCCCGCACTACTAAATTAGGAGTTAAGATGACGACGTTGAAAGCACGGTCGCGGACTTCAGGGAAAGCGAACGCTCTCCGTAGGGAGGGGTTAGTCCCTGCGGTGATCTACGGGCCGACTGTTGACAGTACACCGATCGTCATAGATCGTAAGAATCTTCGATCTCTCTTTGCCAAGATTACGCGCAGCTCACGCATTGACCTTTCAGTTAAAGACGGCAAGAAGGCGAAGAAACTGGATGTATTTATCAAGGCGATTCAATACGACCCGATCACTGATGAGCCGATTCATGTGGACTTTTACCACCCCGATAGCGGTCATCCGCTCAAATTGCACGTCCCAATTAAGATTGTGGGCGAGTCCCCCGGGGTGAAGGAGGGCGGGGTATCGAACGTTCTATTTCGTACTGTCCGGGTGCATGGCTTACCCAAGGATATCCCTGCCCTTATCACCATTGATATAAGCAACCTTGAACAGGGGGAGGCGATCAGGGTACGCGATCTTGACTTCGGTGAGGTTGAACCGCTCCTTGCGCCGGAGAGGACTCTGGTGACGATCGTTGCGCCGCGTCGTGCCGAAGAGGTTCCTGTAGCTGCGGAGGAAGAGCTAGAGGCAGTTGAAGAGGAAGCCGCAGCGGAGGAGGGACCGGTAGGAGAGGAGACCACTGCCGAAGAGACGGGAGCCAAATCGTCTAAAGAGGATTGATTGAAGGCCGTCTTTGGGTTGGGGAACCCCGGACTGAAATACGCGCTTACGCGCCACAACGTTGGCTTTCAGGTGATTGATCTATATCGAAAGGTACACCGACTCAAAGCGAAGGGACGTATCACCTGTTCCTCTCTTATCTATCGCACGGAGGATCTCTTCCTTGTCAAACCGATGACCTACATAAACGCAAGCGGGGAGGCGGTCAAGGCGGTCCTAGAGAGTTACAAGATCCCTGTTGACAACGCGTTGGTCATCTACGATGACCTTGACTTCCCGCTCGGAAGGATGAGGGTCCTTCCTGGTGGAGGTGCAGGAACGCATAAGGGGATGCGCTCCATCCTTTCCGCGGTCGGGAGTGAGGAGATTCCGCGGCTGCGGATCGGTATTGGCGCCAAACACCGAGAGCAGGACGCAGTGAGCTACGTTCTTGACCGATTTGCGCCCCGGGAGTGGGAAAAGCTGTTCCCACTCCTAAAGAGGGCGGTAGATGTGATCGAGGCCTTTCGGTCGTCTGAGATCGATGTGGTTATGACCTGTTTCAACCGCCGTGACCGACAGGTTGCCACAGAGAGAAATACGGGTACACTCAAGAACTTATAGGGCGTAGATTTTGCCCCAGGAGGCGACGATGTACGATCGATTCTCACGCGAGTCGATGGAGGTCATTGCGATCTCTCAAGAAGAGGCCGAGGAGTGGCGGCACAGCTATGTAGGGACCGAACATCTCTTGCTCGCTTTCTTAAAGATGAAAGGGAGTGACGTTCATCGCTTTCTCACCACGCATGGGGCGACCTACCCCAAGGTCGCGTCCCTATTGGAAGAGGAGAAGGGGCGCGGGGAGGTGAAGCTCTCCGCCGATGACCTTGAGCCCACCCCGCGACTGAAGCGCGTGATGAAGATCAGCTTTGAGGAAGCGCGCCGCGCCGGGTTGAATACGATCCGGCCTGAGCACCTACTGATGGGGACGCTGCGCGATGGGGAAGGGACCGGTGCGGCAATCCTCCTTCACTTAGGGATTGACCTCACCAAGACACGAGCCTACTTCCTCCCTTCAGCGGGGATTGGTATGGCAATTCGTTCCTCCCGCCGTCAGCCGTCAAAGGTGGATCTCTCCGAGTTTGGCCGCAACCTGATCGAGGAAGCCGAGGCTGGTCGGCTCGATCCGGTGATCGGTCGGGAAGAGGAGATGGAGCGGGTCATTCAAACTCTCACTCGCCGGAGGAAGAACAACCCCGCGCTTATCGGCGAGTCCGGCGTGGGGAAGACTGCCATCATCGAAGGGTTGGCACAGCGGATTGCAAGTGGGGATGTGCCATCACTATTGCGTTCTAAGGAGATCGTCGAACTGGACATGGCCTCAATCGTCGCCGGGACAAAGTACCGGGGGGAGTTTGAGCAGCGGTTGAAGAACCTGATCAA
>DQCH01000079.1 GCA_003545155.1 Candidatus Acetothermia bacterium | reverse complement strand
GTCGGGACGACCATCGCCGGTGTCTGGTGTCTGGAAGGATCGTTCGTCGATCCGGACGAAGAGGATACACGAATGACGGTAGCGTTTGCGATCTCTAACCCGACGTACATCTCGCCGCGAATCCTGGTCGAGGAGTTGCGTGATGGAAAATGGGTCGAAACCTTTGGGCTGGAACTGGTAGAGTATACAGTAACGGAGGGTGAGGGCTAGCCATGTCGCTACTCGATCTGAAGGAAATCACCAAGGATTACAAGCTCGGAAAGACAATCGTCCACGCTCTGCGAGGTCTCGACCTCGGGGTCGAGGAGGGTGAAGTCATCGCGATCATGGGTCCGTCCGGCTCGGGGAAGTCGACGCTGATGCATATCGTCGGGGCGCTCGATACTCCGACCGGCGGAACGGCCTTCCTCGATGGACAAGACCTACAGCAGCTAAAGGAGCGCCAACTCGTTGCGCTTCGGGGAAAGAAGGTCGGGTTCGTCTTTCAAACGTTCAACCTGATCCAGACGCTTTCCGCGCAGAGGAACGTTGAGCTTCCGATGATCTTTCAAGGAATTCGCAAAGGAGAACGGGCGCGGCGTGCTCGCGAACTGTTGACCAAGGTCGGTCTGGCAGATCGGGTCAAGCATAAACCGAATGAGCTCTCCGGCGGCGAGCGCCAGCGTGTGGCAATGGCCCGCGCCTTGGCGAACGATCCGGAGATCATCCTCGCCGACGAGCCGACGGGAAACCTGGACACCGAGAGCGGTGGACCGATCCTCGAGATGCTAAAAAGGTTGAGCGTGGAGGACGGAAAGACCGTCATCCTCGTGACGCACGACCCTGATGCAGCGGCGATCGCCGATCGAATCGTCCGGCTCCGAGACGGTCGTGTGGTCGAGGAGGTGGGGCGTGCTTAAGGACTTCCTGCTTCTCGCTGGACAGAGCATCGTGCACCGGAAGCTGCGTAGCTGGTTGACAGTCATCGGAGTCTTTATCGGGATCACCGCTGTTGTCGCGCTGATCTCGATCGGCCTCGGCCTCGAACGCACGATCGAAGAACAGGTCGCCAAGGTGTTCGGTGTGGACACGTTCATCCTGATGGCCGAGGGGACCTTCGGTCCGCAGCGACACGCCGGAGGGAGCGCAGAGGAGTATGCCCTCGATCTGGAGTACCTGCGCTCAATCGACGGGATCAAGGTTGCTGCCGCGCTTCGGGAGCGGACCGGATACGTGCAGGGCCCGCCCAGTGCCGATGGGACCTCCCTTCAGGGATTCTTCCCGGTGATGGGCCTGTCGCCGGAATTGGTGACTGAGTTCGAGTCGTTCACCGGAACGCTTAAGGCGCTTCCCGGTGGACGACTGTTCGAGCCAGGAGACGAAGCGGTGGTCGTCCTGGGCACCGAGATCGCAGAGCGGCTCGGCGTGACTGTCGGCGACACGATCCTCGTCGCCGGCGATGAGAGCGCAGAACTGGACCTGACAGTCATCGGGATTATGGCCCCTGGGGAAGGAGGGGACGATGATTCGGGCGGTGGCTTCTCTGCAGGAATGAGACCCAGTGCGGACAAGGACACGATATACGTTCCGTACGAGACAATGGATCTCCTCTGGGGGCCGGCAGAGGATGTCCTTGTGACCTTGGTAAGGAGCGATCCAGGAGTCAACGTCGATGAGCTTGCCGACCGTGCCGAGAAAGCCCTGAAGGCGCGGGGATCGGACGTGTCTGCGGTGACGTATAGCGACATCTCCGAGGCGATCGGGACGATGACTTCGACCGTGAGTGCGTTCCTTGCAGGGATCGCCGGGATCTCACTTCTGGTTGGTGGCGTCGGCGTGATGAACACGATGTTTACCTCGGTGCTTGAGCGAACGAAGGAGATCGGTGTGATGAAGGCGGTCGGTGCAAAGAACAGCCACGTGTTGATGATCTTCTTGATCGAATCCGGATTGATAGGCCTTGTTGGAGGAATCGTCGGTACGCTGTTCGGTCTCGGACTGAGCGCGGTGGCTTCGTCGTTCATCGGTCGGTTCTTCGACATCAAGCTAGCCGTGGTGGCCAGTCCGACGCTGATCATCATCACCCTGCTCGGCTCGTTCGCCATCGGGGCAATAGCCGGCCTGTGGCCTGCATGGCGCGCGGCGAAGCTACCGGTCGTTGATGCGTTGCGCTATGAGTAGCGCGTTAGCTCGCATGATAGGGGTGCCTGAACAGATATCTTTGGGTTAAGTCTGCTAATTGCTTCTTTCGTGGGTTTTGTGACTTGGGGACAGGTATAAAAAATCGAGGTTTCACCTCGGGTTCGGGGGTTATAAGCACGAGAATGCACGGCGGACAGGCCCTTGCAGTTGTCCGTTTTCTTTCTGTCAGAGATTCCTTGACGACAACTGAAGGATCAGATCACCTCGAACTCCTCTTTTCCTTCCCCGCAGTCGGGGCAGGTCCACCCTTTGGGGAGGCTCTCAAAGGCTGTCCCTGGCTCCACTCCAGTGGTAGGATCTCCGACAGCCGGATCGTATATATAGCCGCAAATCGTGCACTCCCACTTCTCCATCGTATCACCTCCTTATCGATTCATTTTATCAGCCTCGTTTTCCGAGGACGGTAGCTCAATGTGAAAGCGAAATTCCTCTATGCTTGAGAGTCCGAAATAGCGAAGAAACTCATCAGTAACATGCAACAGAAGGGTGCGGCCATGCTCCTTGGCCCGGACAAGGCCGCGTTCGATCAGCTCCTGCACGTGGCCGTAGGCCTTGTTCCCACGTGCCTTCACAAGGTCAGCCTGAGTCATGGGGTGGTTATAGGCAATCACAGCTAGGCTGCGCAGGACCGGGCGCGGAATATCCTGATGAGGGGCAAGGTGCGCGACGGCGTCGATATAGCCGTGTTTCACCTGTAACAGAGCCTTCCCTTCCTCACGGTGAAGCTTGACCCCATGACCAGGCGCGGCGAGTCCCTCTTGCAATTCGTCGAGCAGGCAATCTACATAGGTGAGTGAAACATCTCCGAGGATCTTCGCCACCTTCGTGCGGGAGAGCGGTTTTGCTGCAAGGAAGAGTGCCGCTTCGAGCAACCCCTTATCGCGATCCTTTCCCTGATCTTCCTGGCTTTGCATCGATTTCCCCCTGAAGGGCCAGCTTAATCTTCCCCTTCCAGGGTGATGAGGATGTCACCGAGGAACTCTTCCTGGTAGCAGTCGATCTCCCCTTGCGCCGCCAGGAGAAGCACCTCGAAGAAACGCCGGATTCGCTCCTCCTTGTCTCCCCGCTCCAGGAGGCGAAAGAAGCTCACCACCCGTCTTCCGGAAAGGAGTTTCTTGATCTTAGCGAAGAGGAGACGCAGGCGATCGGCGAAGTCCTCGCCTCCAATCTGGAAGAAGCTGAATTCATCCTCGTCGTCCTTCATCCGGTCGATCAAGCGTTCAGCCCGACGGCGGCTCACCGTCATCGCTGCGGTGAGGGCCAGCCGAAGATCCTCCAGAGTCACCTGCCGTCGTGGCCGTCGAAGAAGTGGAAGGGAGAACTCCTCCGGCTCGATTGGCTCATCCCACTCGGCCGCCGTCTCCTCTACTACTTCCTCCAATTCTTCGATGAGATCACTTTGATCGGTGGAGCAGGCGGCAAGGAGATCGTCCGATTTCATACGCAGTAGGATTGAGCAGGTGAGAACCATCCGCCCTGGAATCTCGAAGCGAAGTTCGCGCAGGGCATCGAGATATTGACGGTAGCGTTGAGCGAGCTCTGCAATATCGATGTCCCACGGGTCCATGTCCGCGGTCAGGCGTTCCAAGGTCCCCTCCCAGCTCTCTGTCATCAATTCGTCGATGGGTACCTCGGCGATCCGTATCTGTTCCATCCGATCCTACTCCTTCAGTTCAGGTTGAGCGCCAGTACTTGCGAAACCCCGTTCTTTATTGTCACGCCGTAGGCTCGCTCGGCGTGACGAACTGTTTCCTCGTTGTGTGAGACAACGATCACCTGAACCCGCTTGGCGTATTCGTACAACATTTCTGACAGCCGGGTGGCGTTCATCAAGTCAAGGGCGGCGTCGATCTCATCCAGGATAAAGAACGGTGCCTTTTGATACTCCTGTAAGGCAAAGATAAACGCCATCGCCACCAGGGCCTGCTCCCCTCCAGAGAGAGAGTCGATCACGTGCAGTTCCTTATCTGGAGGGTTCGCCTTGATTAACAGCCCCGAGGAAATGTTCCCTGGCTCCTCTAGCTCTAGGGATGCACTCCCCCCTTGAAACAGCACCTTGAAGATGCGGTCGAACTGAACGGTCAACGTTTCCAAGGTTTCGAGGAAGCGCTCCCGCTTGCGCTCCTCTATTTGGCCGATCAGCAACTCGATCTCGTGCTTTTCCGTCTCCAGGGAATCGACACGCTCGCGAAACAGATTGAACTCCCGCTCGTAGGCCTCGTACTCCTCGATTGCTCGCATGTTCACCGGTTCGAGCCGCCGTAGCCGCCTTTCGTTCTGCTCAATCCGCTGCTCGAGCTCCCTTAGCGAGCCCTCGATGTAGTAAGAGGGATCGTTCTCCTCATCGCCCAGGGTCTCGAGTTCCGCTTGGGCCTCCGCCTCCTCGCGCTCGTAGCGGGTCAGGCCCCGGCGAAGGTTCTCCAACTGCTGATAGGTCTCACGGCGCTTCTCGCGCAAGGCATGTAACTCGTCACTTCGTGTGCTCGCCGCTCCCTTTACCCGGCTTTCCTCCTCCCCTTGGGTGTCAAGCTCCCGCTCTTTCTCCTCCAACAGGGCTTGGCTCTCCTCGATTTTCTCCTCAAGATGGGTAATCTCTTTCTCTAAGTGGGAGATCTGCTGGCGTTTCTTCGCTGTATCGAAGCTGGCGCCTTGTATCCCGGCTGCCCCGCTCTTTTTCTTTCGCGAGTCCGGACGCCATCCACCGGTAAGCGCCCCGCCCTTACTCTGCAAGTCCCCGTCGAGGGTGACCGCGCGCACACCATCGACGTCACGTAGCACCTCCAGATCCTCAGTGACAATCGTATCGAAGAGCACGTATTCGAATGCACGATTGTACTTGGCATCAAACTCGACCAGGTTGATCGCGTAGTCGATTACACCAGGGAGCTTGAGGGCGTCGGCCGAAGCGAGGCTCTTGCGCGAGGCGACCAAGCGGCGCAGGGGGAGAATGCGCGCTCGACCAAGACGTTTGCTCTTCAAATACTTGATGCAGGCGATCGCGGTTTCGCGCGAATCGACAACGAGGTCGTTCAAGTGGCCACCGGCCGCCGTCTCGAATGCCACCTCGAACCCGGGACGTGGGGTGGCAAGGGAGGCGACCGTCCCGTACACCCCACCTTGTTTCCGTCCGAGAAGAGCTTGCACAGCCCGGTTTCCATTACTCGTAGAATCCTTGGTGCGAGCCGCCTCGGCGGCCTTGATTTTCGTTACCTCGTCGATCATCTCTTGCAGGTTCTTCACCTGCTGACGTTTAAAGTTGATCTCTCCCTGTTTGTGGAGGATCTCCGAGCGTATTCGCTCCACCTCTTTCACCAGTGCGATCTGGTTATCGCTCTTAAGATCATCCTGCATCCCTTCGAGTTCCCACTCCTTGTTCTCGACCTCAAGGTCGAGTTTGGTCACCTCCGCTTCGAGACCCTCGATCCTCTTGACCATCCCACTCCGTTCCTGCTGTGCGCGGCGGAGCTTCTCGGCTATCTTCTCTCGTTTGAGGTGGGCGATTGATCGTTCTAGGCGCACCTGCTCTTCGGTCAGCCGCTGGTGCTCCAAGGCGGCATCGCGCTCCTGCGAAAGAGCGCGGAGGCGCCGCCGCCGTTCGGCGAGAATTACACGGTGGGTGTTAAGTTTCGATTTGACATCCTTAAGTTCGGCGATTGCTTTTTTCTTCTTTTCGTCATAGGCGGCGATACCGCTTACTTCATCAATGATTTCACGCCGCTTTATCGGGCCCTTTTTGATCACCTCGGTAATTCTTCCTTGGGCGATCAGTTGCTGGCCGTCGGGGTCGATCTTTGCCTCCTCGAGGATCTCATCGATCAACCCACGAGAACACGTTTTCTCCATGAAAGTGTAGGTGGAGGAGCGGCGGGTGATACGCCGGCCAAGGATGATCTCAGGGGCATGGTCACCGTTTTCGATGAAGCGGTTGAACACGCCTTTCGTGTTATTGAGGTGAAGGGTGACCTGAGCGCTATCAGCGGGAGGATAGCGCTCTCCCCCATTGAAGATCAGATGCTCCAACCGGTCGGAACGCAACTGTGACGACCGGCGTCCCATAACGAAGTTAATCGCATCGAACAGATTCGACTTCCCGGAGCCGTTCTCCCCGATGATGGCGGTCAGCCCATCGAAGAACGGTATTACAGTCTGTTTCCGAAACGATTTGAACCCAGACAACACGACCTTATTGATCTTGGTCATTTCATCTACCCTATCTCCTCTCTACGACTGGCGAACAGGTTGAGTTGCACGATCCGCTTTTGAGAGGTAAGAGGAGATTGCGTTGATCTCCCATCGGCGAGAAGCTGTTCGATCTTGTAGCGGTTGTAGTCATTTGGCTCGCTAGCCTCCCCTTCCCACCGAATGATCGATGGAATCGAGACTCCGAGCTTATCCGCCGCCACCCGTTTGCTCCATCCGCTTTTAAGCCGGAAACGTTGCAAGCGTATTCCTAAACTCTGTATCGTGGCTCCCCCTCAATTGGTTTACTAATATAACTTCTGTTACACATGATCGCAAAAAAAAGGATGGGAGGGGCGGTTTGAGCCCCTCCACAACGTATTTCAGCCCCTCATCCAATTTTTTTTTTGCACTTAACTTCCCATGAAACACCAGATGAGCGCTCCAACCCCGGCAAGGAGAGCGATGATGGCGAGGAAGTAGAGAGTGCTCACCTGCTCCTGGAGATCGGCAACCATCGTTCCATCCTCAAGTGCCATCAGTCGCGTTTCATGGTCCTCTAGGAGGCTCATGTTGGCTAGAATGCTGCTCTTGTTGACTTCGATATCGTTTGCCAGCCCGGCAATCGCATGATCGAACCCCTCCAGCTTGGCACGGTTGTTGTCAATCCTAATCGACAAGGCACTCATTGTACGCTCAAGCTCAAGCACCTTCTTCTTGAACGTTCCCACATCCTCATCCTCTTCTATCTTCCGCACCCGGGCTACAAGGTCTTCGTGTCCCTTTTTCAGGGCGGAGATGTCGGCGAGAATAGCGCCCTTGAACGCGCTGTAATCGGCGGCGAGGGCGTCGCAGCTCTCTTTGAG
>DQCH01000033.1 GCA_003545155.1 Candidatus Acetothermia bacterium | reverse complement strand
CAGTACCCAAAATCCGCCTTGCAGCGGATGTTCCCTTGCCCAAAATCAGGAAAGCCGTTTCTAGCCAGGGCTTGCTTGTTTTTAGAGTTATATTGTGCCCACTAAAGACCAACAAGCACTCCTTGTTTTTTGTCTTAGCGAGTTGTACTATGTAGTCACTGTAGGCATCGATAATTCAAGCCACGAAAGCGGCCTTGTTTGAGGTGTTCGCCAGTAGGACAAAGGCAAGCGTGCCCACTAAGAGAAAGCTGTCAGCCCAGTGCAAAACTGGCAACAGATGAGGGTTTGCGCCTGCGTGACCCAATCTCAAGGCAAGGGAACATCCGTTGCAGGAAGAAAGAAAGACGTATCAGGAGACCAAAGACATCGATTTGGTCCATCGAATGCTTAAAGAGCAGTTCGAGTCCTTTCTGAAGGGCACCCTTGGATTGGATGAGAAGCTGAAAGAAGAGATCCTCAAGCGAGGATGGGGTTTAGCAGGGATAAAGAAGGGCAACACGATCATCGCGACGAAGATCCCCAAAAGCGGCTACCTCGCCGAATATATAAAGGAGACCAACCCCGAGAAGAAACGGCAGTACTACTGCCACTGTCCAAGGATGAGGGATGCACTGAAGACATCGGAGGCAATCTCACCGACCTATTGCTACTGCGGCGCCGGTTTCTACAAGGGCATTTGGGAAGAGATCCTACAGAAACCCGTTGAAGTCAAGCTACTGGAGAGCGTGCTCAAAGGGGACGACGTCTGCAAGATCGCAGTCCACCTTCCTTTATCCCAGTCAACGGCGTCAACACCCGCAAGGGTGTAAGTAGCAACAAGTTCGCCATCGAGCTTGAGCGCATACCTCTGTGCTAAATCACCCGAGCCGTTTATCACCTATAAGATAGCCTAAAGACTGATTTACCCTACAGGCTCTTGAAGATCCGCGCGAGCGAGCGCCCCGGCGCCTCCAGGTGTAGATCAAGGAAGAAGCCGAACGGGGTCTGCGAGACTTCGTAACCCGCTCCCACAAGTCGCTCCTGTGCGTTCGCTAGAAGGTCTTTGGTAAACTTGGGGGTGGCTTTCCCCTCTGTAAGGTGAGCAAAGGAATGGAGCAGGATTCGCTTCGTCTCGTTCTTTCTCGCCGCCCACTTTAGGTTCTTGACCAGACGTGTCTCGACCGCTCCACCCTCCGCCTCATCCTGCGGCTCAGCGTGGATGAACCCGACCAAAACGCCTTCAATCGCCCGTTCCTCAACCCGATCCTCCTCGGATTCCAGTGTCTTTATGGTGGTCCGATACCAGAAACGGGTGGTATAAATCATCAACAGTTTCATCCGCTCACCCTAGATGCTCCCCCTCGTAAGTTGCAACAAAGTGCGCGTCATCGACCTCATCCCGCGCCAGGGTGGTTGCCACTTGTGTTAGCACCTTTGCGATTCTCTTTCTTCTCGTAAGCTTCAATAATCCGTGCCACGAGCTGATGGCGCACGACATCGCTCTTGGTGAGGTGAATAAACGAGATACCTTCAATCCCCTGTAAGATCTCCTGTACGGCCATCAACCCGGAGGTCCCTTCCTCGAGGTCAATCTGAGTCACATCCCCGGTGATCACCGCCCTGGAGTGAAACCCGAGGCGCGTTAAGAACATCTTCATCTGGATTGAGGTCGTGTTCTGCGCCTCGTCGAGAATGACGAAGCTATTGTTCAAGGTGCGGCCGCGCATGAACGCGAGTGGAGCCATCTCGATCCGGCCGTGTTCGGTCAGCTTCTCGAATTCGCTCACCGGAATCATGTCGTAGATCGCGTCGTATAGAGGCCTCAGATACGGGCTCACCTTGGCTTGAATGTCGCCCGGGAGAAAGCCGAGTTCCTCCCCTGCCTCCACCGCCGGACGGGTGAGAATAATCCGCTTTACCTCCTCTCGCTTCAGGTAGTCAATCGCCATTGCCACAGCGAGATAGGTTTTCCCAGTCCCTGCAGGGCCGATGGAAAAGACAATGTCATTGTTGCGAATCGCCTCGATGTATCGGTGCTGTCCGACCGTCTTTGAACGGATCTCCTCGCCCCAGTGTGTCACCCGCACAACGTCGGAGAGAACCCCGTCCACCTTTTCCCCCTCCTTAATCTGGCCGATCAAGTAGCGAACCTCCGACAGAGAGGGAACATGATTTGACTCGATGATGTCGAGAAGTTTTTCAAACAAGGAGCGAACCTGCTCCACTTCCTCACGCGTTCCCTCGATGCGAACGGTCTCCCCACGCGCGATGATTTGCGCCGGAAACGCCTTCTCGATCTCCTTCAGATTTCGATTGAACTCACCCAGAAGGGCGGTTGATTCCGCATTATCGCGTAGGGTGATCTCAGCGTGTGTCTGTTCGATCTTTTATCACTCCTTCTAGATAGCAGTCTGTTGCTTTCTCGATCTTCACCGTCACTTCATCGCCTGTAGTGACGCCGTCTCCTTTAAGGAGATAGGTATCGATATAGCCCTGCGTGTAACCACGCCACTTCCCGTCCCGCCTTCCCTCAATCAGGACTTCCTCTTCACTCCCGAGGAACTGTTGATGAAGGTCACAACGGATCGCTCGTGCCAGCTCTCGCAGGTGCTCAACCCTTTCCCTCTTCTTACTCTCTTGAATATGGTTGGGAAAATTAGCCGCAAATGTCCCATCTCGGCGAGAGTAACGGAAGATGTGGAGGTTCGCAAATCCCACTTCCTCAACAATCTCGCATGTCCTCGCAAAGGCGGCCTCGCCCTCACCAGGAAAGCCGACAATCACATCAGCCCCGAACGTCGCCTTCGGAATGAAGCGGCGGATCAGTGAAATCCGCGAGCGGTAGAAGGAGGTGGTATAGCCGCGCTCCATGCGGCGAAGGACCACATCATCACCGCTTTGGAGGGGAATATGAAAATACGGGCAAGCACGTTGATCCGCGGAGAACACTTTCACCAGCCTTTCAGTAATCCCGCTAGGGTTAATTGAACCGAGACGTAAACGGCGAAGCCCATCAACTTCAAGCATCCTTTGCACTAGCTCGGCTAGGCCACCATCAGGGGGGGCATACTGGGCAAGGTTGATCCCGGTAAGAATGATCTCAGGGTAACCACTTTGGACAAGGGAGCGTGCCTCAGAGAGCGCTGCCGCAATCGGTTTGCTGCGTGAGGGGCCGCGGACCTGGGTAGTGCGACAGAAGGTGCAAGAGAGGCTGCACCCATCCTGCACCTTGAGGAGGGCACGCACGCGGCCGCGGTGCTCTTTGATCCGCTCCTGCGCCAGCGGGATTTGCTCAACATCAGGGAGCATCCCGTGTTCACCGGCAAGAGCGCGGGTTACGACCTCATCGATCCTCCCCTTCCAGGCGTTCCCCCCAAGTAGATCAGCTCCTTCGACTCGGGTCAGGCCCTGGGCAACAGCATCGGCGAGACAGCCAACAAGGACGATCTTCGCCCCTGGGTGTTCGCGGCGAAGGCGGCGCATCGCTTGGCGGGCCTTGCGCTCAGCAAGGGAGGTAACCGTGCAGGCATTCACAACATAGAGGTCTGCTTTCCCGTCAACAACATCGAAAGTAGTGGCCAGAAGACCGCGCATCATCTGCGTCTCATATTGGTTAACCCGGCAGCCGAAGGTAAGCAGGCCAACGCGCGGACGGGTGTTCCCCGCATTCATCTAGGTGTGTCGCTCCACGGTAAAGCGGTAGAGACGCACCTGCTCCGCCGAGCCGATCCCCGCCTTCATCCGCGCGATCTCTATCTGCTCTGAGACCGTTTCCACACCAGGCAGATCGGGCAAAAGCAAGCCGCGGCGCCATCCACTCTCCACGATTACCCCATAGCGTTTGGGGCCGAGATCTTCCTCCTCGCAGGGCTCAGGTTCGGAGAGAACATCGACAGAGACAACAAGCTCTGCCAGTTCCTCCTCGCACACGGGCGGAAATCGTGGGTCCGCACTTGCCGACTTGATCGCGTTTACGATCACCTCGCGCGCAATGGTCTCTTCTGTGGGAAGGTACGTACCGATGCAGCCACGGAGCTCGCCCCGTTTCTTGAGCGAGACGAAAACCCCGGCCCGCTCCCTCATCGGTAAAGTGAGATCCTTGGGAGGTGAGATAACTTGCTGATCACGGACGTAGGTTTCGATCGCGGCGGTAGCAAGTCTCACGTAGGGATCCAATGTTTCTTTGCTCATATGGTAAGGATACCCCCGCACTTCTGGGTGTCAACCCGGAAGAAGAACGTGTTGCCTTCCTCTGAACGCAACCCGCAACTTGACTCGATGCAAGAATCTATGTTATATTAGTTACATAAGGAGGTGTGTCGTATGAAGAGGAAGTTAGTGATTAGCATGGTTGTGCTGGCCATGGTGGCGTTGGTTGGTGGTGGTGGTCTTGCCGCAGCACAGGAAACCTACACGGTGGTCTCAGATATCCCTTGGCCGCCATTCGAGATGGAGCTGCAAGGCGAATTCTTCGGTTTTGACCTCGACGTCATGTGTGCAATCGCGGTCGTCGCTGGTTTCAAAGTCGATATTCAAAACTGCGAAT
>DQCH01000143.1:2541-3319 GCA_003545155.1 Candidatus Acetothermia bacterium | reverse complement strand
CGCGGAAGCAGACGTCTCCCGGCTGCACTGTTATCCCGATCCCTAAACACTCAAACACCCCCCGACCGGTATAGACTCTATGTGGGTTATAGCCTAATAGCGACAGGTGGGCAGTGTCGCTTCCCGGCCTAATCCCTGGCCCAATCGGATCGACTAATCCGAGCGCGCCGCGACGCGCTAGCTCGTCCAGGTTCGGAGATCGCGCCGCCTCCAGACAGGTCTTGCCTCCACAGTCGCTCGGACGCCCCCCTAGACCATCAGCGATAATCAGAATCGCTTTCACCTCTCCCTCCTTCACAACATGTCGGTAAGTTACCCGCAGGAGATGGCAAAGTCAATGTGAAAAGTCCCTGCTACTACCGCTATGAGCCAGAGTTGCTCTAGCTCGCCGAAAAGTGGATGATCGAGGAACGGTCAAGTTTATTTAGGTGGTATGGTGGAAAATAGGAAGCTGAAAGAAGCGCTGTTAATGGCAATAAAGCAGGCGGCGACGACCCTACCCGCGGACGTAGTTGATGCCCTTAAGCGGGCGAAGGCCGTGGAGACTTCCGAGCTAGCAACGCTGCAGCTTACGATGATCCTGCATAACATCGAGATAGCGCGTGCGGGATCGGTCCCCATGTGCCAGGACACTGGAATTTTGACCTTCTTCATCAAAGCGGGGGTAGACAGTCCCTACCTCAGGTGTTTACGGGCGCTGATCACAGAGGCGGTTGCCGAGGCGACAAGGGTGGTTCCACTGCGGCCGAACACGGTCCACCCGTTTACTTTAAAAAAC
>DQCH01000143.1:0-2415 GCA_003545155.1 Candidatus Acetothermia bacterium | reverse complement strand
GGATGCGCCGGTCGACCTTGTCCACCGGGAGTGATTGGCGTAGGGATCGGTGGGGGAGCCGACCTCTCGCTCAGGCTGGGGAAGTTAGCTATTCTGCGTGACGTCGGCTCGCGCCACCCCGAGCCTGCGATCGCTGGTTTAGAGCTTGAACTCCTAGAGCTCATCAACCAGAGCGGGATCGGTCCGATGGGGGTCGGCGGGGTGACCACCTGCTTGGATGTTCACATCGAGTACGCACACCGGCACCCCTCCTCCCTTCCGGTGGGAATCATCTACCAGTGCTGGGCTGATCGCCGCAAGAAGGTAAAGATCGATGCTGAGGGCAAGGTGGAGGTAAGTTAGGTGGATAAGTTTCTTCATACCCCACTAACCGAGGAAGATATTCGGGCCTTACACGTTGGCGACACGATCTACATCTCCGGGAAGATGTTCACCGCCCGGGACGAAGCTCATCGACTGATGCTTAAACGCTACGTCAACGGCGAAGAGATCCCGTTTGATCCCTCGAAAATGGCTCTGTTTCACTGCGGGCCGGTCGTAAAGAAGGAGGATGCGGGCTGGCGGGTGATCTCCGCCGGTCCCACCACGAGCATCCGTATGGAACTCTTCGAGGACAGATTCCTTACTGCCTTCGGCACCAAGATGGTCATCGGTAAAGGGGGGATGGGAGACAAAACTCTTGCTGCCCTGCGAAAGGCGGGAGCGGTGTACGCTCATTACCCCGGTGGGGTCGGTGCGCTTGCTGCCCAGGCGATCACGCGGGTGACCAACGTCTACTGGTTGGATGAGCTTGGTATTCCAGAAGCAGTCTGGATCCTCGATATCGAACTCTTCGGGCCACTCACGATCACCATGGACAGCTATGGGAAGAGTATGTATCGCGATCTGGAGGAGTCGACCAAGAAAAACCTAGAACGAATCCACGAGCAGATCGCTAAGGAGGCCTGACAATGGCAGATGAAAATCTAAACGTAGAAGAGATGAAGAGAAGAGCAGCGATTCCTGCAAAGAAGGCTCCTGCCTGGCACGCCTTCTATCAGGGGAAGATCGAGACCGCCTTAAAGTGTGCCGTCACAAGTGCAGAGGACTTTGGGATCTGGTACACCCCTGGGGTTGCTGCCCCCTGTCGCGAAATTGAACAGGATCAAGGCAAAGTCTTTGAGTACACGAACAAGGCGAACACCGTCGCCGTTGTCTCCGACGGGTCTCGCGTTCTCGGTCTGGGGAACATCGGACCACACGCTGGATTGCCGGTCATGGAAGGGAAGGCACTTCTGTTCAAGTACCTCGGTGGGATCGGTGCCTTCCCGATCATGCTTGACACGCAGGATCCCGACGAGATCATTCAGGCGGTCAAGTGGATCGCGCCGGGGTTTGGTGGGATCAACCTGGAGGACTTCTCCAGTCCCAAGTGTTTCTACATCCTCGATCGGCTGCGGAAGGAGCTCGATATCCCGGTCTGGCATGACGACCAGCAAGGGACTGCCTCTATCACCCTTGCTGGGGTGCTAAACGCTCTCAAGCTCGTTGGTAAGGACATGAGCAAGGTAACCTACGCAGTGGTCGGGGCCGGAGCGGCGAATATTGCCTTCGTCCGCGTGCTCCTGCGCGCCGGCGTTCCGGCGGGGAACGTGATCATGGTTGACAGTCGCGGCATCCTTCATCCCGGACGGGAGGATCTGGAAAAGAATAAAGAGAAAAACCCCTACAAGTGGAAGTACGCGTGCGAGACGAACGCCGCGGGCCGCACCGGAGACACGGCAACCGCAATCGAAGGGAGCGACGTGCTGATCGCTGCCTCTAAACCTGGCCCGGGCACGATCGACAAGGAGTGGCTTTCCGCGATGAACAAGGACGCCATTGCATTCATCATGGCAAATCCAATCCCTGAGGTCTGGCCGTGGGAGGCAAAGGAAGCCGGGGTGAGGATCGTGGGGACCGGTCGCTCCGATTTTCCTAACCAGGTGAATAACTCGATCGGTTTCCCCGGAATCTTTCGCGGCACACTTGATGTCTTTGCGACGACGATCACCGACGAGATGGCGATCGCTGCCGCCTGGGCCATCGCCGAGACAGCGGAGAGGAGGGGAATCCATGATGAATACATTGTTCCCACGATGATGGAGACTGAAGTGTTCATCAACGAGGCGGTCGCTGTGGGGTCAAAGGCGATCGAGCAGGGGATCGCCCGTCGGATCCTATCAAAAGAGGAGCTGCGGCACGAGGCCGAGGAGAAAATCCGTCGTGCTCAAGCGGAAACAAAGATCCTTATGCGCGAAGGGCATATAGCGATCCCACCTGAAGATAAGATCGACTGAAGATGGCCCAGCCCCTAGCTCGATTAGGCGTGCGTGTGTAAGAGAGCAGCCTTCATTCGATGGATGCATTAACAAATAAGTGAAAGAAACGTTAGGA
>DQCH01000018.1 GCA_003545155.1 Candidatus Acetothermia bacterium | reverse complement strand
CTAAACGCGTCGATAGCTGCCTCTAACTGCGCCCGCCCCTCATCAGAGTACTCGATCATCACGTCGGTACCTGGGAAGAGCGCCAGTGCCGCTTCTAGATCCGCCACCTCATCTTGGCCAACCACAGTAAACGGCACTAACAGCAGTAAACAACTAACAAATAAGAAAAATCTCTTCATCTTTTTCCCCCTCCTAGAACGATTTGTTCACCTACTATATCGCATGTCACTCACTTCGCCAAAGAGGTTGGTCTTGTCCGTGCGGTGTGTTATATTTCCGAGAAAGACTTTTATCCGAAGGAGGAGGAAATAATGCCAAACCCAACGGTGGATAAGGATCTCTGCGTCAGCTGTGGTCTGTGCTCCCAGGTCTGTCCCGAGGTGTTCGAGGAAGGGCCGGATGGAACAGGGCAGGTCAAGGCCGATGCTGACTTAAACGCTGCCTGCATTCAGGACGCGGTCGATCAGTGTCCAGTCGGCGCGATCAGCGCCTAAGCTCAACGTCGGGATAAATCCCAACGCCATAAAGATAAGGATGTAGCGTCGCAGCTAGTCTGCGACGTTACTCTTTTGCCCTACAGGACTTACCCTGCCAGCTCAAAGTGGAATCTGCGGTATTGCCTGAGTGACCGCTACGTGCTAGCATAGGATGGTGATTGATGGTGCAAAAAAAGAAGGTCGGTCTTGCTCTCGGTAGCGGTGGCGCGCGTGGTTCGGCACACGTAGGAGTCCTAAAAATCCTAGAGGAAAACAAAATCCGGCCTGATGTCATTGTGGGAACAAGCATGGGAGCCGAGGTGGGCGGGGCGTACGCTGCTGGGATAGAGGTCGCTGAGCTAGCGGCAATATGGCAGTCGATGACCTTTGGCAGGGTGGTCAAAACCCTCCTACCAACTATTCCCTGGTCTGGATGGAGCTCTGGAGGAGAGGTGTTGCGCACAATCCGCAGGCTTGTAGGAGATCTTATAATTGAGGAGCTCCCTCTCACCTACGCTGCGGTTGCGACCGACCTACAGACTGGCCTCCCTTATACCATCACAGAAGGTCCCCTCGCGCAGGCGATCCGAGCGAGTCTCTCTGTGCCTGGTCTATTCACGCCCGTCTGGATTGATGGGCACCTTTTGATTGACGGTGGGGTCTCAAATCCAGTTCCAGTCGATGTCATCCGTCAACTCGGTGCTGAGATGGTAATCGCCGTTGATGTCCTTGTGCACCCCAAAGAAGTACGCCTCTCTGGAATCCCGGTTCCCGACTACCGCGAGCGAATCCTGGGAATCATCAAGAGGATGGAGAGTTCCAAGCCTGGCGAGAACGAAACACGCCGATTCTACCCGAGTGTCTTTACCGTTCTGTTTCAGATGTCGACCGTCTTCCAAAGACGCATCAGCGAGTTATCCTTGCAGGCCCATCCCCCAGATGTCCTAATTTGTCCGGACTTCTCCCCTACCCCTCCTTGCTACAGTGATGTGAGAAATGGGATCAAAGCAGGGGAGGAAGCAGCCCGACGCGCTCTCCCCACGATCTACAAACTCCTTTACTCCAAATGAGCAAGCTTCACTCGGGCGAAGTGCGATGACCCGACGCCCGGGCTTCTACAGCCTCATCTTTATCGCCATCGTCGCCGTCTCCTTCGGCGCGATCCTGATCCGGCTTGCTGATGACGCCCCGATTTTGACAATCGCTACCTGGCGGTTGGTAGTCTCTTTTATCCTTTTAGCTCCTCTTGCCCTGCGACGCCGTGCTACCGCAGCGATGAGCCACCGCGATCGTCTCCTCTCCATCTTAAGCGGCGTCTTCCTCGCGCTTCACTTCATCCTGTGGATCTCGTCCTTGAGCTACACCTCGGTGGCAAGTTCGGTGGTGCTCGTTTCTACTAATCCTATTTTTGTCGGGTTGGGGTCACGTTTTTTGTTAAAAGAGCGCTTTTCCCGCTCGCTAGCCTTGGCAATCCTCCTCTCCGTCTCGGGTGGA
The DNA here is from genome assembly GCA_003545155.1 of Candidatus Acetothermia bacterium. Taxonomy (GTDB): domain Bacteria; phylum Bipolaricaulota; class Bipolaricaulia; order UBA7950; family UBA9294; genus UBA9294. Next base: position 5,572 of record DQCH01000018.1, on the reverse strand, counting down.
TTCCTTATCGGTTGGGGAGACATACGGATTGGAGGAGAAGCTCTGTACGGCGATCTGTTGGCCCTTGGTGGGGCGGTTATGGCCTCGGCCTATTACCTCCTCGGGCGACGTGTTAGACAACACGCGCCCCTTTCCGGCTACATCTTCCTGAGCTACGGGACCGCGGCAGTCCTCCTCCTTGCTGTCTGTCTTGCGTTACGCCAGCCGCTCACTGGCTTTTCCAACACTACCTACCTCTATCTCGTTCTACTTGCAGTAGGGCCACAACTTATCGGGCACAGCACTTTCAACTGGGCGCTCAAGTACGTCTCCGCTTCCACAGTGGCGATACTCATACTTGGGGAGCCCATCTGCGCGACCTTATTCGCTTACCTCATTTTGGGAGAGGGCCTTACCTTGTTGAAAGGAATTGGGGCGATGATCATACTTATCGGTATCTACCTGAGCTTACATGAGGAGGAGGTTGCCAATGAACGAGGCCTGTAAGAGGGTGGTACAGGGGAAAAAGAAAATAGATTGGGCCGCCTTGCATATGGACCTGCTTAACCACCTGCGCAGGAAGTTCCAGCGAGAAGAGCCGTTTTCTTCACACCGAATTGGGATGAGCATCCACCTGGAGGCAAAGACGGCCTGTCTGGCAATCCTTCTACGCGACGGAGGAGCACAGGTCTTCGTCACAGGAAGTAATCCGCTCTCAACCCAGGACGATGTAGCTGCCGCACTGGCCGAGGAGGCGGGTATCTCAGTTCACGCCCGTCATGGAGTGAACGAAGCAGAATATTTTAGTCACCTGCGCGAGGTGCTCGCCGGGAAGCCAGACCTCATCCTCGACGACGGAGGCGACCTCGTAGGGCTCCTACACAAGGAGATAGAGGGGGAGGTGATCGGCGGGTGCGAGGAGACAACAACCGGTGTCAACCGACTACGCGTTCTCGCCCGTGCCGGGAGGCTACGCTTTCCAATGTTCGCAGTGAATGACGCTAAGATGAAGTATCTGTTTGACAACCGCTACGGAACCGGTCAGTCGGTATGGAACGGGATTCTGCGTTCCACCAACCTCCTGGTGGCAGGAAAAACTGTCCTTATCGCTGGATACGGCTGGTGTGGCCGTGGGATCGCTATGCGAGCATGTGGCCTGGGAGCCAGGGTAACCGTCTCCGAGGTCGACCCGGTGCGAGCTGTGGAAGCAGTAATGGATGGGTTCGCCGTCGCGCCGCTCGCCGAGGTGATCGGCCAGGCCGACCTACTCATCACCTCAACCGGGTGCAGTGACGTCGTCACCGTAGAGGCTCTCAAGAACGCAAAGGACGGTCTCTTGCTCGCCAACGCTGGCCACTTTGACGTGGAGATCGACAAACATGCCCTAGCCAAACTTGCCGCCTCCCAGCGGGACGTACGCGAGGGAATCCGTGAATTTACCCTTAAAAACGGGCATCGACTTTACCTCCTCGGGGAGGGGCGGCTGGTCAACCTTGTCCTTGGCGATGGGCATCCTGTGGAGATCATGGACATCTCCTTCGCTCTGCAAGCATTGACCCTTAGGCATATCGTGGAGAACGCCCCACTTTCGCCAACTCTGTACGCAGTACCGCAGCAGATCGATCGGCAGGTCGCACGGATGAAGCTTAAGGCACTGGGCGTACGGATCGACACCTTAACTGAAACCCAGCAAAGCTACCTCGGCCTGTCATCTTCTTAACCGCTCCTTTCTCCGCGTTGCTTAACGGGGTACAATTAAAAATAAGAGGGGTGAGACGTGAAAGAGCGATCGGTCGTGAGGAAGGCCTTGACGGTATTGTTTCCAACGATCATTCTGGTGCTCGTCTTAGGAGTCGGAGGGGCACAGCAGACGAATACCGAGCTCTTCTTGCCCCTATCTCAGATCTATCAATACATCAAAAGCTGCTTTTACTGGCCAGAACGGATCGACGACCAGGAGGCCCTGTACGGCGCGATGAAGGGGATGGTGAAGCAACTCAACGACCCGCACAGCGAGTTCCTTGATCCTGAGGACTACGAACGCTTTGAAACCAGTCTGCAGTCCGAGTTTAGCGGAGTTGGAATTGAGATCACAATTAAAGATGGTGTCCTAACGGTTATTACCCCACTTGCGGAGACTCCGGCTGAGCGGGCAGGGGTGCTAGCCGGTGATCAAGTCCTTAAGATCGACGGCGAGCCGACTGTGGAGATAACCCTTACTGAGGCATCGGTCAAAATTCGAGGGGAAGAGGGAACAACTGTCGTCCTACTCGTGCGGCACAAGGACGGCCATGAAGAGGAAATCTCAATAGTTCGTGGCACGATTCCGCTTGTGTCGGTCACAAGAAAGCTAGTCGCAGCCGATAGGATCGGTTACATTCGCATCTCGCGCTTTAGCGAGGATGTCACCCTGGAACTCGACACTTCCTTACTGGGGTTTGACCTCGATGGCCTCGACGGACTGATCCTTGACTTGCGGAACAACGGAGGGGGGTTCACGGATGGAGCAGTCCGCGTGGCAAGTCGATTCATCGACAGAGGACTCATCTTCACTAGCAAAGGACGGATTAGTGGCCCTCAGAAGTACTGGTCGACGGGAAACGTTGTGCCCAATTTGCCACTTGCGGTCCTGATCAACGGGGGAACTGCAAGCGCAGCTGAAATTGTCGCCGGCGCCATCCGCGATAACAACATGGGCATTTTGATCGGAGAGCAGTCGTTCGGGAAAGGGGTCATGCAGATTCTGCAAGAGTTTCCCGATGGTTCTGCACTTAAGTTGACTACCGCAGAGTATTTCACCCCACTAGGACACGCTGTGCATGGCATCGGCCTCCCCCCGGATATCGCGGTGACTGAAGACGAAGACCCAATTGAGGTAGCGATCGCCTGGATCGACGCTCACATCGGAGTGTTGATGCCAATCCCCCTCAGCGACCGGAACGACACGTGAGGTTCTCCTTCATCGGTGCAGGCGCCTGGAAAACGGCCCCACTTGCTGGTTGATGATATTGTGACTCGCAACCCGAAGCGAGAAGGGATCTAAGTTGTTGCTATGAAGAGCTATGATGTGGTGGTGGTAGGTGGGGGTCCGGCCGGTGCAGTGGCAGCGCGTCACGCCACCGGGGTTGGGGCACGTGTGCTCCTAATCGAACAAGGGGACGGCTCCGGGGAACCGGCCCGATGCACCGGTCTAGTCAGTCCCCGCACCCTCGGTTTACTAGGTGCCTCGACCACGAGCGTCCTGCGGGAGATCCGCGGTGGAACCCTTCACGCCCCAGGGGGGAGAATCCTCAATATTCGTGCGGACACGGTCAAGGCGGTCGTGCTTGACCGTGGGAGGCTCAACCGTGAGCTGATCGAGTTGGCAGCCTCCGCCGGCGTTGAGGTGAGAACCTATACGCGAGCCGTCGCTGCAACGACCGGCCGCGTTTGGACAAAACATCAAGGGAATAAAGAGGAGTTAAAAACCGCTGTAATCATCGGGGCCGATGGTCCACAAAGCGCCATTGTTTCGTGGTTTTCCCTACCACATCCAACTCAGCTCCTCGTGGCAAGTCAAGTGGTGGTTACAGAGGACCACCTTACTCCGGACGGCATAGAGGTCTTCTTTGGAAGCGATGTCGCTCCCGGATTCTTCGCCTGGGCAGTCCCTGCTGAGGAGAGATGCCTGCGCGTCGGCCTCGCTGCTCCCTTGGGAACGGACACAACTGCCCTTCTTGCCCGGTTTCTGGGGCGACGCTTCCCCGGAGAGGTGGTCGAGCGGATCAGGGGAGTAATCCCAATTGGCACAGTCGAAACAACGGTGGGAGATGGAGTGCTCCTCGTTGGAGACGCTGCGGGACAGGTGAAGCCAACCTCTGGAGGAGGGATCTACACCGGTGGGATGTGTGCCCGAATCGCCGGTGAGATCGCAGGTTATGCCGCCCTGGCTGGAAAACCAAATCGTAAGACACTCGCTGAGTATGAGCGCCGCTGGCAACGGGAAATCGGTCGTGAGTTCCGTTTTGGCCTCGCCGCCCACCGCGCGCTCTCCGCCCTCTCAAACAGTGAAATCGATGCGATCTTCGCCGCCATCGACGAGCCATCGATTCTCAGTCTGATCGCCAAGAAGGGGGACATCGATTACCCAAGCCGGCTCGTCCACTCCTTCCTCCCCTATCAGAAGTTGTGGCCCAGGCTCCTTGCCCTTGTCACCGTCCTTGGCGGCTGGGGAAAAATCGAGGAACTGGCACGGCTCTCCTTTGCCCCATGCGATCATGTAACCCTATAGTGTTTGAAGATCATGGCGAAAAAGTCTGCAAAGAGGAAGAAGACATCTCAGACCCAGCGTTCTAAGATCCTGTTTGAACGCGTGATGGTTTACTTAATCGCCCTGTTCGTCTTCGCCTTGCCGCTTTTTATCTGGCCAGGGAGCACAGAGTACGGCTACGATAAGTCGATTTTCGCTCTCATCGGGATCTCGATCCTTCTTATCCTTTGGGGAGGCTCCACCTGGCTAAAAGGGGAGTGGCGAATTCGCCTTCCCTTCATAACCTTCCCCGCCCTCGGATTGATCCTTGTCTCCCTCCTCTCGCTCATCCATGCCATAAACGGCCGCGTGGTGATCCAAAGCCTCACGCTCCTTACGTTCTTCTTCCTGTTTTACCTTGTAGTAACAAACCTCGTAAAGGATAAACGCGACGTTACCCTGATCCTCTATTGCCTTCTTCTATCGTCATTTTTGGCCTCGCTCTACGGCCTTTTGCAGTACCTAGGAGTGATGCTTGGGGCAAGCGGTGGGCATGGTCTTGGAGCGATGATATCCACGATGGGAAACCGCAACTACCTGGGAGGGTTTCTTTCCTACCTCTTCTTTCCAGCGGCGATACTCGTGGGGCGTCTGCGCCGGTTGTGGTCGCGGGCCCTCGCCGTGGCGGGCGTTGGCTTCGTGTTGGCCATGGTACTGTTTCTCCAGCAGACCGGAACGCAATTGGGCCTCGTTGCAGGTGCACTCTTCTTGCTGATTGGGCTTGGCCTCTGGCCACAGGTCTCTTACCTTCGGCGAGCGTGGCCTTGGTGGGCTGGGATAGGGGGGATTTGCCTTGCGGCCGTGGGCATCGTCCTTGGTCCTTCAACCCTAGGCATCGGCCTGCTCCTCTTTATCATTCTGGGCGCGGGATCCTACGGGTTGGGGTGGGCCTTCCGGCGATGGCGGTGGACTTGGGTTCCAACCCTGGGGGTGGGTCTGGTGATGCTGTTTCTCCTTATTCCTTTCACCACACCGTTCACTGCGGTCGAGCGGACTTGGGAGCAAAACTCCGGCCGGGTTCGTTCATGGGACTGGTGGGTCGGTTGGGAGATGTTCAAGGATCACCCCATCGTCGGGGTGGGACTAGGTAACTACAAGCTTAACTTCATTCCGTACAAGGCGAAGTTCCTCGCGTCCCCTCAGGGAGCAAGCTACAACTTTCCCATCGCCCGCGCGGCACAGGCGCATAACGAGTATGTACAGATGACCGCGGAGCTCGGCTCACTCGGGATCCTCACTCTCCTCGCCCTGCTGATCACAGTTCCCATCTGTTTTTGGATTAGGCTTCGCCGTAACTTAAATGAA